>NZ_JAKUSO010000051.1:0-25758 GCF_022449305.1 Oceanibaculum sp.
CGATGCCATCGCCCACGTCTTGCGCTGTTTCGACGATGGCGATGTGACCCATGTGGATGCCTCCATCGATCCGGTGCGCGATGCCGAGACGGTCGAGACCGAGCTGATGCTGGCCGACCTCGACAGCCTGGAACGCCGCGCCCTGCCGCTGTCCAAGCGCGCCAAGAGCGGCGACAAGGAAGCCAAGGCGCAGCTGGAGATCATCGAACCGATCCTGGCCGCCCTGCGCGAAGGCCTGCCGGCACGCACCGTGAAGTTCGCCGAGAACGAGCAGAACGCGGTGCGGCAGCTGCAGCTCATCACCTCCAAGCCGGTGCTCTATCTCTGCAACGTCTCGGAAGATGATGCCGCGACCGGCAACGCGCTGTCCGAGAAGGTCGCCGAGAAGGCAAAGGCCGAAGGCGCGAGCAGCGTCGTCATCTCCGCCGCCATCGAGGCGGAAATCTCGCAGATCACCGACCCGGAGGAGCGCAAGGAGTTCCTGGCGACCATCGGGCTGGAGGAGCCGGGCCTGGCCCGCGTCATCCGTGCCGGCTATGCGCTGCTGGGGCTGCTGACCTTCTTCACCGCCGGCCCGAAGGAAACCCGCGCCTGGACCGTGCGCAAGGGATCGAAGGCGCCGCAGGCCGCCGGTGTCATCCATACCGATTTCGAGCGCGGCTTCATCCGCGCAGAGACCATCGCCTATGAGGATTTCATCGCCTGCGGCGGCGAGCAGGGCGCCAAGGATGCCGGCAAGCTGCGCGTCGAGGGCGCGGAATATCTGGTGAAGGACGGCGACATCTTCCACTTCCGCTTCAACGTCTGATCCCGTTCCGGAACCGCGCAAGCGGCGTCAGGTCAGCATGCCCGAAGCCGCACAAGCGGCGTCAGATCAGCATGCCCGAAGCCGCGCAAGCGGCTTCAGATCAGCATGAACGCCATGATGCCGGCGACGCTGACGAAGGACAGGCTGACGGTGATGAAGAAGGCGATGCGGCTGCCCAGTTCGCCGGCGCGCTGCACCAGCAGCTTCTCGTCATGCTCGGCCGAGAGGATCTGTGTCTGGTTCAGCCGCCAGCGGAAGCTGGCATCCTTGAATTCGCGCTGATCCTGCTCGAACAGCCCGCCCTGCTTGAACACTTCCTGCAGGGCCGACAGCTTGCCCTCCTCCATCGCCTTGTCGGTCTTCTTCTGCAACTCCGCTTTGCGGCGCGGCCTCAGGATACGGTCGATGCCCGGCTGCAGCATGCCGCCCAGCATGCGGGCCAGCTCCGGCCAGCCATCCGGATTCTCGGTCTTTTCCTCCAGGAAGGAGAGGAAGCGCAGCGCCGCCTGCGCCTTCACGAACTCATCCGCACCGTCCAGCCCGTCCAGCAGGCCGATGGAGAAATCCCGGCGCCGCGACATGACGAAGGACACCAGATGCTTGTCCACCGGCAGGAAGGGCTCCTTGGCTGCCGCCGCGGCCTCCTCCAGCGCCGGCAGGATCGCCTCAATGCGATAGACCAGATACTTGCTCAGCAGCGGGCTGCGGCAGCGTGCCATCGGCTGCATCTCGTAAAGCGCGCGCTCCACGCCGAAGCCCCAGCCAGTACGTGACGCCAGCCCCTGCGCCTTGGTCAGCAGCTTGTGAACGCCGAGATAGCCGTCGGCCTCCGCCTGCGCGCCCAGCCAGCGCAGTGGAATATTGCTCTTCACCATCTCGATCAGGCGGGCGCGGAAATCCGGATCGTCATAGCGCGCCGCCAGCGCCGTGCCCATGCCGGCGGGGTTCACCGCCAGCCCCTTATAGTGCAGCGGCGCCTGCGGATTCAGCTGCATGCAGGCGGTGGAGACCGCCTCCGCCATCTTGTCGATGCTCTTTTCCTCACGCTCCCCGAACAGCGCGTCGAGGGCGGGCAGCATGCGCTCCTCATCCAGGCCGCGTGCCATCCAGTTGCGGAACTTGCGACTGAGCAGGAATTCCTTGGCGCCCTCGATATCCGTGGAGCGCGCGACCGTATAGGCCAGCGAGCGCAGCGTGGTGTGCGGCTCGCCCAGGAATTCCATCGGCCAGCCGGCCATCTTCGGCAGATGCAGCTTGGTCTGCGGCACCGTGCCATCCTTCAGCCAGGCATCGATATCCATCAGCGTCCAGCGGTCACGCGCATCGTCCTGCAGCGTGCCGCGCAGGAATTCCAGCATGCCGTAGGGCAGGCGGTGCCGCTCCGACAGCAGCATGAAGCTCGCCCCCTCGACGCGCTTGCGCAGCAGCCCCTTGGCGTTCAGCTCCGGCGTCGGATGCTTGCCGACCAGCAGGAAGGCCGCCGTCATGCCCAGCGCATAGACATCGTCGCTCATCGTCGGGTCGCCCCGAGTCAGCGGCTCGGATGCGGCACGGTCCAGCGGCTCGAAGATGTCCGGCTGGTCGGCGCCGGGCGGCACGGACAGGCATTCGCCCAGCACGACGCGGCCCTGATCGCGGCAGCGATACAGATTGTTCGGGCGGATGGCGCCATGCGTCAGCCCCAGGCGGAACAGGTCGAGCAGCGTTTCCAGCACCGGCTGCACCACATCGGTCACCACCTGGCGTTCCGGCATCGGCGCCGGGGCCAGGTATTTCGCGTCCATCAGCGGGTCGCCGTTCGGCCGGCGGAACACGCAGATCAGCCGCTGTGCCCCATTCGCCGCCGGCCAGGGCACCACGGCCCATTCCTCCAGCCAGGTCAGGCCGGGCATGCGTACACCGCGCAGGCCGCGCAGCGCCTTGGTGCGCGGCGGATAATCCGGGTCCAGCACCATGGCGTAGAAGCGCCCGGCCGCCCCCAGCTTGGATTCGGCGGCATAGGCAGGCGTGCCCAGCCGGGCGAACTGCGTCAGCGGCTGGTTCATCTGGATGTCGAAATTGAGCCCGTCGGCGCGGGCCGACTGGTCCAGCTCCTGCTCGGAGCCGGGCGCGCCCTTCTCGATGTTCTCGGCCGCCGCCATCTATGCCGTAACCCCGTCCTGCACGATTATGCCGGGTGTCTTATGCCGCACCCCTGATTCCATTGAAAGAATCTATCATAATCCGGCAGCAGTCGCTAATTTTTGGGAGATGCGACACGAACAGGGAAAAGCGCCGCCATGAACCGCCCGCCGATCGATCAGCAGGTCACCTTCCTCTACACCTGGGACCTTGAGAAAAGCGCGCGTTTCTATGGCGAAACGCTGGGGCTGGAGATGGTGCTCGACCAGGGCGCCTGCCGCCTCTACCGCGTCGGGCCGGACAGTTTCGTCGGCATCTGCGCCCGTGAGGTCCGCGCGAAGCAGCCGAATGGCGTGGTGCTGACCATCGTCTCGCCGGATGTGGATGGCTGGTACGAATACCTGACCGCCAAGGGCGTTATCTATGAGGCGCCGCCGCGCTACAGCGAGGAATTCAAGGTCTATTCCTCCTTCCTGCGCGACCCCAACGGCTACCTGTTGGAAATCCAGGAATTCCGCAGCCCCGACTGGCCAAAACCGCAGGGACGGTGAGGGGGCGGAGGTAACGATGTGGCAACTGGTTAATGTGAAATTCCTGCATGCAAGACCGGACCAACTCCTATGTCACCCCCGGGCTTGACCCGGGGGTCCAGGGGCCAAGTGTTGTAACGTTCCAGGCAGGGCACCGCCCCTGGATTGCCGGGTCAAGCCCGGCAATGACAGCTTCCTGAGACAGTCACCCCCGGTACAAGACCGGGGGTGACGGCTGGAGAGAGCGGCAAGTCTGTGCGTTTCCTAGGGCAGCCCCAATAACCGCCTTAACCGGGCGATGTCGGTATCGCCGTCGAGCAGTTCGGTGAGCAGCTGCGGCAGGCTCATGCCGCCCCAGGCGATGGCACGGCGCACCAGATAGGGGGCGGGGCTGTGCGGCTCGGCCCGCATCAGATAGTCGGCGGCCAGCGCCAGCAGCCGGTAGGCTTCCTCGCGGTTGCGGATATCGACGAAGCTGCCCTCCTCCGGCACGGACAGCGCCAGCGCGGGCGCCGTATGCGCAGGCTCGACGTCGTGCGCCTCATCTTCCTCCGCCTCATCCGGTCCGCCGGGCCGGGCGGCCAATGCGGAGTCGAGGAAGTGCCGGCATGCCGCGATGGTGCGCGACAGGGACGGCAGGCCGGAATAGCTGGTCGCCCCCTTCTCCTCCAGCAGCGCCGACAGGTCGGCCAGCCGTACCGCCGCCGCGGCGAACAGCGACGCCTGTGTGCGCAGGAACCCGTCCGGCGTCAGCATCAGGCTGAGTTCAATATCTTCCGCCGCGACCGCGCCGGCCTGGCGTTCGCGCTGGTGGCGTTTCGGGTCGCTGCGGGCAAGCTGCGCCAGATGCCCGGCCATCTCCCAGTCATGCAGGCCATGCGGCGGCACGCCCGGCTCGGATGGCGAAGTCAGCGGGATCAGCCGCGCCGGCACCGACAGCCGGTCCAGCCAGTCCAGCGGCGCCACGCGGTAGCCAAGGTCGCCCTCTTCCGGCAGCGGATGCACCTTGTCCCAGAAGCGTTCGGCATAGCAGGCGATGAGGTCCAGCCCCGCCGCCAGACCCGCCGCCCCGCGCCGGTAGAGCAGCGCCTCGGTCAGCCAGGCAGCGATCTCCAGATCCTTCGTCCGTCCGACCAGCGCGGCGAGGCAGGCTTCCTCGATGCCGGCCCAGTCAGTCTCTTCCGGGTGGCCGTGCCCCTGCTGGCGCAAGCGACGGATCGGGTCGCTGATGCCAGCCTCGCGCGGCGCCGGCCCGCAGGGTGACTTGCGGGAGATCGGGCGCAGCAGCGCCGCCCGGTCAATGTCCGGCAGGTGCGACCAGACCTGTTTCATTGCGTGCCTCCCGTCCTGATGTCCGGCGCGCTGGTGGGGAAGGACGGCAGGGCCAGCGGCGCGCGGGTCTTGTCGGCCGGCGCGAAGGGCAAGGCGCTGGCGAAGACGCGCACCGGGTCGCCCGCCGCCCCTTGCGCGTTCCGAGTGGCGATGACAAAGCGCCAGCTGCTATCCAGCGCCGCACTGCCGGGCGCGAAATCCGCCGCCGTGCCGCGCTGCGCCTGCCAGGCGCGCAACGCCGCCCAGGTGCCGCCGAAGCTGTAGGTCACCGCCTCGCCGCTCACGCTAGCCGCCGGCTGCTGGCCCGTGGCGGCGGGGCTCAGCGGCCCGTTGGCGGCAAAGCGCAGGGTGATGGTGATGGCGTCCCCCGCCTCCCACACCAGCGGCGATGGTGCGGCGGGCACGCCGGCCAGGGTTTCGTCGCCGACCGCGATGCGCCAGTCGATCAGCTGGTTGCCGCCGCGTTCATAGTCGCGGTTGCTGCGCGGCGTCAGCAAAAGGCCGAGGCTGGGCAGCACGCTGCCGTCAAAGGCGGGGAACAGCGCCCGCACCTGCCCGATGGCACTCACGAAAGCGGCAGCCTCCGCCTCGCCCTGCCCGCGCAGTACCGAAGCCGCACTGGCCGGCAGCGAATCATAGGCGCGCAGCAGCGCCAGCAGGTCGGCGCTCGTCGCCTCCTGCAGCCGGTCCGCCGCCGCGAAGGGGTACTTGCCCTCCACGCGGGAGCGGAACTGCGCCACCAGTGCCGCATAGCCTGCGGCAACGTCGCTCTGATCCAGCGCCGAACAACGGTCGGAAATGCCGCGCATTAGCGCCAGCCGGCGGGCATCGAAATAGTCGCTGGGGGCAGCCGCCAGCAGGGCAGGCGTGATGGCGCTGGCGCAGGTGGCAAGCGTGATCGCCGGCATGGTCTCCAGCACGAAACCGTTCAGCCGCGCGATGGTCGCGGTGGGCTGCTTCGCGGCCATTGCCGCCAGCGCCGCCGATATCCCCGCCCATTTCGCCTCCAGCGCCTGCGCGTCGCCCGGCGGCAGGGCGCTGCCCGCCTTGCCGAGGAAATCCAGCACCGGGGCAGCAAGCTGGCCGCTCAGCAGCCCGATATAGTCCTGGTTGCGGGTCAGCAGCGCCTGCATCGCCGCCTGGCTGTCCAGCCCGAAGCCGCGATAGCCCAACGCGCTTTTGCCGTCCCACCAGCCAAAGCGGTCGCCATCCACCGTGGCGTAATCCGCATTCGCCATTTGCAGCGCGTCAGTGCGTGTCAGCTGCGAATCCGCCTGATCGCGCAGGAGTGCACCAAGATCGAGCCGCAGCGGCAGCAGCCGGCCGGTGGTCAGCGCCATGAGCACCGTTTCCAGATCGGCGGCGACGGCGGAGAAGGCCGAGGCCTCCGTCTGCAATTCCGCGAGCATGCTGCCTGCCGGGCTGTGCCGGGCGAGCGACCCGGCCAGCCGATCCTCAATGGCGATGGAGGCACGCACCGCCGTCAGCGCCGCCACCTCCGAGGACAGCGGCGGGACAATCCCCGCCGGCGGCTTCGCCGTGCCGGCATAGGCAGTCGCCGCATTCTTCGCCTCGGTCAGCGCGGCCGGGTCCCAGAAGGCGGCACTGCCCTCGGTCAGGCTGGCGGGCAGCTTGCGCGCCTGCCCCGCCGCCATGAAGGGCTGGGCGTAGAGCGTATCGAGCGCCGTCGCCAGTGCCGCCAGCGAAGGATCGAGAGTGACGTCAGTTCCGAACGTCACGAAAGACGGGTAGCCAGGCGCCTTCAGGGCGGTCAGCGCGCCGCGCACATCTGTCGCAGCCTTTACCCAGCGCGCCTGTTGCGAGGAGGCCGCGCTCTCACCCAGCAGCGCCGATTGCGCGATCCGCCCGGTCAGCGCCGTGGCATCCGCATCCTTGGCCGGGTCGAGCGCCAGATAGGCGGCCTTGCCGGAGGACACCAGCGTTGTTGTGCCATCCAGCCCCGCGTGCAGCCGGTCGAGCGCGGCCAGCTTGCCGGTCTGCGCCGCCCCCGTGAGCGCCGTCATGTCTGCGGCGACGGGCGTCAGCGCCGCCTGCAACGGGTTGCCGGCATAGTCCGCCGCCAGGAACGTACTCATCAGCCTATCCAGCCGCACCCGCACGCCGGGCCGGTAGGGTGCCAGCGGGAAACTCCCTGCCGCCTGCCGTGCGGCTACCAGCCCCGCCATCAGCGGTGGCCGCGCGGTGACGATGGAAGGGTCGAGATCGACCGACAGCAATTCCTTCATCAGGGTGGAAAGGTTCTGCGCGCGGTCCGGCCCGGTCAGCCCGTCATAGAGCGCCAGCTGCGCCTCGAACCCCGCCACCTCTTCCAGATAGGCGGAGACCGCCAGATAATTCTGCAGCGACGGAAAGCCCTTGGCGTCCGACGCCGGCCTCGGCACCGAGAGCGGCGTCGCGGGATCGGCCAGCGCCAGCGCCTCCGCCTCGAGCCCGGCGCGGATCGCCGCCAGCACGATCCGCCCGAAGCCCTGCTCCGCGGCATCCGACAGGGCGGGCGACAGCGGATCGAACCAGGACACTGGCAGGAAGGCATAGCGCAGCCGGTCCGACCGGGCGGCATCCAGTGCCGCCACCAACCGCTGCACCATGCCGGCCAGCGTATCGCGGTCGGGTGGCTGGCGATCAATGCGGATGAGATCGTCGCGCAACTGCGTAACGATGCCCGCCATGTCATTGGCGGCGCGGCTGAGGGAAACCGCCGACCAGATCATCCCGGCCAGCCCGACCACCACGACCGCGACGGTCGCCGCACGTAGCGCCTGCACCTGCCAGCCCTGCCGGGGCACCTGACCCGACAGGGGAACAGCCAGCCCGATCTCGGCGAAGATCTTCCGGCGCAGCAGGTCGGCCAGAAAGAAGCGGGTGCCCTGCACCGTTCCGGCGAGGTAGAGGCCGCGCAGCCCATAGGGCGCCGGCTGCACGCCGGCCGCGAAGATCGTGCCGGCCATCGCCGAAGCGGGAGTGCTGAGCGCGTTCACCTGCTCCGGCAAACGATACGCCGCCTCCGGGTCGGGCAGGGCATCGTCGGCACCGAACAGTGCCGCCACCGCATCGCCCAGCGCGATGGCGGTCTCCCGCAGCGCCGTGCCCGGCCAGGCCGGATCGTAAGGCGCCGCGATCCCGACCGGAACCGACCAGCCCAGCATGTCCGACCGGCGCGCCTCCGGCAGCGCCACCGCGACTTCGGGGAAGCCAGCCAGCCCCTCCGCCCCGTCCAGCACCAGATAGACAGGCAGGCGCATGCCCGTTTCCCGGCAGGCAGCCATCAGCCGCTCCCGCAGCGTCGTCGCCAGTGTGGGATCAGCCTCCAGCGCGGCGGCCGGCACGGTCAGCAGCACCGCATCCAGCGGCCGGTCCGGGCGCGCCGAAACCAGCGCCTTCAGGGCGGCCTCGAAGGGCTCCGCCGCGAATGGCAGATCGATGACCACGCCGCCCGGCACGCCCCACCAGCGCATCACGCCGTCCTTCGGCACCTCCGCCGGTTCCACGAAATCGGGCGCCATGCCAGGCAGGCCGGCGAGGCCCGGCAGGTCCGGGCCGATCCGCGCGACCCAGGGCAAGGCCGCCCGCCGGCCGGCCTGCGGCACCGCCTGCTTCAGCGCCGCCAGTGCCTTGCCGGTCGTGGTGGCGGCGCTGTCCGGCGGCTTGCGATGCTTCAGCCACCACCAGAGCGCCGCCCCCGCCAGCAGCAGGAGAGCGAGCCCCAGCACCAGCCAGGCCCAGCCGGGCATGTCCTTCAGAAAGGCGAGAAGCTGGGCCGGCATGGCATCACCCCGGTAGCAGGGCGAGTGCGTGCAGCAGCGGCCAGACCGCGAGCAGCCAGACCAGCGCCGACAGGGCGGCAAGGCCGGCCAGTGTCAGCAGCAGCCGGCCTGCCCAACGCAGCGGCCCAACTGGCGGAGCGGGCGGCGGCGGGTCCAGAGTGTGCTGATAGGCCTCCGGCGTCAGTCGCCCGTTCGGCGAGGAGAGCGACGGCCTGCCGGCAAAAGCCAGCCTCGCCAGCAGATGGCGGTAGCGCCGCAGCGCCGCCGCTCCATCCGGCTGGCAGCGATAGCGGCCCTCGAACCCCAGCCCCAGCACCTGCAGGAAGAGGCGCGCCAGCCCTGTGGAGAGGCCGCTTTCGCCCTGGCGTTCCAGCGCGTCGATGCGAGCGAAGACCTCCTCCCCTGCCACATGGCTGCGGCAATAGCGCTGCTCGAACAGGTGGCCGAGCCAGTCACTCCCGCCCTCATCTCCTTCTGGCCAGTCGAGATAGACGAAGATTTCGTCGGCCAGCGCCACCATCGGATAGGCGGCACGATCCTGCGCTTCACCCAGCCTCTCGCCGCCGCGATGCCGGGCTTCGACCGACAGCGCATCCAGCCGGGCCGCGAGATCGGCCTGAATCTCCGGCCGCTTTGCCGGGCTGGCAGTGGCCAGCGCCTTCACGCGCCAGCCTTCCAGCGCGTCGTAATAGCCTCGAAAGCCCTGCAGCAGGAAGGTGTCGGCGGCACTCATCCGGTTTTCTCCGGCGGCAGGAACAGCACGATGCCGGCGGGCGGCGGCACCGAGGCCTCAGCCTGGAAGATGCCGATGGCAAGCGCCTCGCCGGCGGCGATCTCCCCCTCCGGCTGCACGCGATAGACCGCCATGTCGGGCCGGCGGGCGATGGACAGCGCGTCCCGCTCTGGCAGGCGCTGCCGCCCCGCCCCCAGCACGCGGCGCTTGCGCAACCCTTGCAGCCGCGATTCGCTGCCGACCAGGCAGGCGCCCATATAACGGTGCGCGGTCTCGATATCCGCCCCCTCCGGCGGCAGCACGCCGATGACCAGACCGCCGGCCAGCCACCCGGCCTGGATATCCAGCCGGAAGCCGCCCTCCTCCCCCGTCTCGAACGGGACTGCCCGCCAGCCGCCGCCAAGGCCGGCCAGCGTCGTCTCGATAAAGCCGGCCACCGCCTGAACGCAGGGCAGTGCGTCCATGTGGTCGTAGGAGGGAAAGCGCGGCGGCAGCGTACCCGGCACGGCGGCTGCGACCGCGCCGGCCAGCGCGGTGAGGCCGCCCGCCTGCCGCCGCACCTTGTCGGCGATACCGGCGCAAAGGCCTTGCAGTGCGCCGCCGGACGGGCAGAGCAGGCTAGGCGGCACATAGGCAGCGATGCGGTAGGCCCCGTTGCGGTAGGCGATCTCCATCAGCGGCAGCCCGACCGAGCGGTCGGCTGGCGGCGGCCCGGCGGACAGCGCCAGCGCCGGGGCGAGGCGGGTGAGTTCTATCGGGTCAGCGTCAGTATTCTCGTCCGGTACCGCGCGCTGCACCACCGGGACGAAACGCGCGCCGCTGTCCGGCGACACATCGCCGGCATGGCGGTGCGGCAGGGTGAGATAGAGGCGCAGGCTGCGCCCCTCCACCGCCGGCAGCACCGGCGCCAGATCGAGTGATAGCGAGACCGGTGACCCCACACCGTTCGAGTTGGGCCCATGCGACACCGCCGTGCCGTCCGGCAGGATTGCCTCCAGCGCAGTGATAGCAATCTTCCCGTCCGTGACGATGCCGCCATCGGCATCCGCCGAGCTTTCCAGCCGCACCACGCCCCAGGCGCAGGGCGCCAGCAGCCCGGCCTGATAGGCGACCAGCATCTCCTGCCGCAGCCCCTGCTGCTGCATGTGCTGCGGGGCGAGCAGCATGCCTTCCCACCATTTCAGGGGCAGCGGGGGAATGGTCCGCGCCGAATCACTCATGCCGGCAGGTCCAGTGCAGTTACGGGTGTATTCATTCAGAAATACTACTTATACGAGTGTATGACCATAGGCTTTTCCACTCACTTTCCAGCACCAGCCGCTGACAGCGCGAAATCGGTGCGGTTCAGCGTCAGCAGCTCCCACGCGCTGGCCCCCAGCACGGCGAAGCCGGCCGCCGCCCCGTCATAGCCGACAGCGACAAGCCCGCTGGTAACCCGGAACTTCGCGGTAAGGGCGACCGGCCCATAGGCCTGCCCCGGCACCAGTTCCGCCCCGACCACCTTCAACGTCGAGGCATGCAGCGCCGCCATCTGCTGGTGCTGGGCGAACCAGGCGGCAGGCGTCAGCGCCAATATCTCGGCGGCCAGTGCCGGGTCGGAGGTCAGGATCACATCCAGCCGGAAGGCGCTGTTGCCGTTCGCATCCGGCGCGATGGCGAGATAGAGCTGGCTGGTCTTCAGCGGCGGCGGCTTCGATGCGCAGGCCGCCAGAAGAAGGATCAGCAGGAACAGAAGGATTCTCATGGCACCATCACCGTAAACTGGCCGGGCACGGTGATCTGGATGACACCGGCCCAGGCGCACATCGCCTTTGAATTATTGTCGAGCGCCGGCATGGAGCCGATCAGCACGGTCGGCGCGCCAGGCACCCACGGAGCCGGCACCACCGGCACGCAGGGCATCGGCGTCAGCACGCCCAGCGCCGCCGTCGTGGCCGCCGCGACAGTCGGGTTAGCAAGGCTGGTGCACATGCCGAAGGGTGGAATATTCACGACCGGAATATGATCCATGATGGTGGCCGCCGGCGGCCCGCCCGCCATAACGCGATTGGTCGGCAGCACCGACAGCGCCGCCGGGGCGACGCCGAAGCTGCACATCAGCATGGCCCCGGCACAGACCTGCATCGCCATATCAGCCTCCTCCTTTCACGGGTTTCAGCTTCATCGCCAGCCATTGCTTCAGCAGCTGGAACAGGGTCGGCGGCTTGGCGGGCGGCGGTACCGGTGCTGGGGCGGGCGGCGGCGGTTCTGGCGCCGGTGGCGGCGTCTCCGATACCTTGTCGCCGTCCCGATAGACCGCCTCTCCCAGCACCGCGCCATCCGCGCCATAGCTCACCATCGGCCCGTCCAGCACACCGGCCTTGTAGGTCGCGGTCATCGCCAGCCGCCCCTCGGTATAGAAGCGCACCGGCCCGTCGAGCTTGTCCTCCAGCGTCTGGCCCTCGACCTCCGGCCGGCCCTTGGCGTCCAGCAGCAAAAGGGGTTCGGGGCCGCTCAATTGATCTTCACCATCGCGCCGTTGATCGTGACCATGCCGCTGCTCTCCAGCGCGGCCTTGCCCTGCGCGGTGTTGGTAATCGACATGCCGCCATCATTGGTCAGGCTGGTCGTCGCCTTGTTGGAGATCGTCATGCCGGAGGTCTGGAGGCTCTGCGCCGCCTTCACCGTGACCCCGCCGGTGCTGCTCTCGATGGTGACGGCACCGGTCGCCTTGATGGTGACGGAGCCCTGCACGGTCAGGCTGTAATTGCCCTTCACGGTCAGGCTCATATTCCCGTCCACCGTCTGGTCGAAATCGGCCTTGTTGGTGTGAGTCTCCTTGCCCGTGACGGTCACGTCGCGGGTCTTCTTCACGCTGTGAGTCTCCTTGCCTTCCGAGACCTCCACCGTGCGGTCGCCCTTGGACACGGTCAGCTTCTCGTCCTGCATCACCGTGGCCGTGCGGTTGTGCAGCACTTCCTCCGTCATGTCCTTCTGGGCATGCAGGTAGATCAGCTCCTTGTCCTTCGCGTCATCGAACAGGATCTGGTTGAAGCCGCCGCCGCCCTTGGAGGAATTGGTCTTCACGGTGCTCTTGGTCTGGTCGCCGGGCAGCGTGACCGGCACCGTCTGCTCGGCGTTGTACAGCGCGCCGACCACCAGCGGCCGGTCGGGGTCGCCATCGACGAAAGCGACCATCACCTCCATGCCGATGCGCGGCACGAACAGGTGCCCCCAGCCCTTGCCGGCCCAGCCCTGCACGACGCGTATCCAGCAGGAGCTGTTCTCGTCAGACTTGCCCTGCCGGTCCCAGGGGAACTGGACCTTGATTCGCCCGTACTTGTCGGTCCAGATTTCCTCGCCCTGCTTGCCGACCACCTTGGCGGTCTGAAGGCCGGCGATGCGCGGGCGCGGTGTTGCCTGCACGGGCCGGATCACCGTGTCGGACGGCAGCGCGGTAAAGCGGTTGCGGTAGCCATCCTCCGTGAAGACATGGCTGACCGAGGTGATGACATATTTCCCGTTCACCTTGGCATCGCCATAGCCCTGGATGCTGACCGTCGCCCCCGGCAGCAGGGTCGGACTCGCGCTCTCTCCGGTCAGCTGCACGGCATCGGCGTCCAGCGCCTGGATGCTGTGCTTGGCGATGGCCTCCCCCTCATCGCGCTTCTCGTAGCCACCGGGCCAGAGATAGCGTGTCACCTCACTGCCCTTGCCCTTGGAGGTGACTGTCAGATCAGTCGAGGGGGTGAGGAAGCTGTAGTCGCCGGTGGAGAAGGTACCAGTCGTCATCCGTGCCGAGCGGCTGAGGAACGACACCGCATCCGGCTGCAACCCGCTGCCCTGCGCCATCCGGTAATTCAGTGCCGAGGGGCCGGCAATCGGCTGGAAGGCCGAGGAATCGTCGGCCAGCACCAGCGTCTCGCCCGACTCGGCATGGGTGAAAAAATAGAAAATGCCGGCACGTTCCAGCAGTCGGCTGACGAAGGCGAAGTCGCTCTCGTCGAACTGCGCCACATAGTCGAGGCTCGCATAGGTACCCGACAGCTTGTCCGATATCCGCGCCGCGCCATCCGCCTTCAGCACGGTCTTGGCGATGTCGGACAGGCTCTTCTGCTGGAAGATGCGGCAGTCGCCGGCCAGCGTCAGCAGCCACAGCGCCGGGCGGATATCGAGCACATAGCTGGCGCCGCGCGGATCGGCATCCAGCTGCCCGGCCTCGGCGACGATGCCGGAGAACAACCTCTTCGCCTTGCCATCGGCGGTCAGCGTGATTGAGGCGACCTTGCCGAGCAGGCTGGCGACATCGGCATCCGCCTTGTCGGCGCGTACCGTCGCCAGATAGCGGAACGGCCGGGACAGGCCCTCCTCAGCCTCCAAAGCCAGCAGCGTGAAGGTAACGCCGGACAGCGTCGTCTTCACCGTGGCAGCAAAGATGGGCCCGGCCATCTAGCGCACCGCCGGCAGGGCGAAGCGGGCCTCGCACGCATCCGAATCGGCGGCCCGGCCCAGCAGCCAGCTGGTCAGACCCAGCCGCGCGCCCGCTTTTGCTGACAGGCTGGCGCCACTGACGCCCTCGGCATGCAGCACCAGGCGCACCTCCACCGAATATCCATCGCCGAGATAGCGGCCGGCCAGTCGTCGCAGCGTCTCGTAGCCCTGCCCGCCCGGCAGCAGCCCGTCATAAATGGCGCGGTCCAGCGGCCCGATCCACAACCGGATTGTCCGCCCGCCATCGGACAGCCGCCCGCCCAGCACAGCGTTCTTGCCCAGTGCCTGGAACCGCCCCAGCCGCAAGCCAAGCGCGCTGCGCTGGTCCACCGCGACCGTCGCCATGCGCGGCACCGGCGCCTCGATGGCGACCGGCAGCGATAAAGCACCCGTCAACAGCTTGCGCAGCCCCTCCATTGGCCGCCGAACCCCGGCCAGCAGCCCGGCGAAGGGCAGCAGGCGGCGGCGCAAATCGGCCGGCAGGCTGGCGGCAACCGCCGGCAGGGCGAAGCCCATCACCGCCTGCAGATAGAGGGCCAGCGCCGAGTCCTCCGGCGGCACCGGATCGAAGGCCGGACGCTGCGCCTTGCGGGCACGGTAATAGACGGCGATCAGCCGGTTCTCGAACAGCGACAGGAAATCCGCCATCGCCGGATCGCGCCTTTGCACCGCGCGCAGCAGCCTTTCGGTATCGGCCAGCGGCAAAGCCCCCACTGTGCCGGCCAGGCCGAAGAAGCTGACCGCCATATCGGCCTGCGCGACGCTGCTGCCATCCTGCCGCAGATAGGTTTCCATCGCCGAGGTGGTGAGACTTATCAGCGGCGGCGTGACCTGGCGTACCGGCGCCCCCTCGAAGCCCAGCGTGGCGGCGGCGCGGAAGCGGATCGGCTCCAGCTTCGGGTTGCCGGATTCGCCGACCGGCTTCGGCGCGCGTACCAGCGCCTCCAGCAGCCGCACCGCCTGGCAGAACTCGAACCGCCAGGGCTGCGCGAACAGCCGGTCGATCACAGCAACGGGCGGTCGCCGATCCGGGCCGGCCATGATTTCCACCTTTCCGCCTTGGTGAGCAGCCGTGCCGACAGCCGCGTGAAGCTGTTGGCGCTGGCGAAGACCGGCAGCACCCGGTCAAGCACCGTGGCCAGGATGTAGAGGCTGCCTTCCGGCCGCATCGTGTCGTCGAAGCCGAGCGTGATGTCGCTGCCATGGATCAGGCTAGCGCCGTCCGCCCCGCGCATCATGGCGGCGCTCGCGGTCGCATTCGCCAGCGCATCGATCAGCACATTGCTGGAAACCAGCCCGTCCAGCTCGTAGAGCTGCAACAGCTGCCGCAGCACCGCCCCGTCCCCCGCGACCAGCGAGGCCTGGCCAAGCGCCAGCTGCGTGACCAGCTGCCACAGGGCCGACCCGTCCGTCGCCGGCTCCAGCGGCATGGTGGGGGCGGTCAGCAACGCCTGGGTGCCGGGCACCGCCGCTTCGTCCGGCTGCAGCGACTGGTTCGCCGGCAGGAAGGGGGCGAGCCGCCGGTTGGTGCACAGAAGCTGGGCATAGAGCACCCGGTCCGCCGGGAAGGCCGGGTTGAAGGCGGGATCGACGAAGCTCAGCACCATCTCGTCACCGGGCACGCCGGCCAGCCGCGCCGGGCGGCGGCGGGCGACCCAGTACAGCCCGTCCTCCGCCTGCCCGTCCGGTCCGGCGAAGCCGAAATAGGGCTTTACCCAGGCCACCGGCCGGTCGGGGTCGGGCGTGACCGAGACCTTGCTGATCGAATGCACCTCCACCGAGGCGCGGTCGCCGAGATCGGCCAAGACCGGATAATCCAGCTTCTCGCCGGTGAGGCGGATCGGCTGGCTGACGCCGCGGAACAGGTTGACGACCGGCGTGCAGCCCAGCCGGAAGGTGCCGGGGTCGGCGTGAATCTCCGACGGCGGCGCCACGGTGACGGGAAACAGCAGGTCGATCATGGTGGCGTCGCCCGCCGCATCCAGCCCGGTGAAATCGAGGAAGCGGAACTTGTCGGGGAACTGGAACAGCTCCAGCAGCAGCCGGTAGCCGTCGAGGCCATAGGGCATGTCCGGCAGCACTGCCTCGTCAGGCCGGAATCCCACCGCCTGGATGCTGCCGGCATCCAGCCGCACCCTGCGCGCGGCATCGCCATCGGGCAGCACATAGACACAGCGGATTTCCGAGGTCAGCATCTGATACAGCCGGTCGGTCAGCAGCTCGATCCCGGCCAGATAGACGCGCAGCCGCTCCACACCCAGCGCCGCAAAACCGGGACCGGTGCTGCGCAGCCGCAGGCGGAACAGACTGCGCGCGCGCTCCGTCTGCACGATGTCGGGATAGCGGTCGTCGAAGCCGGCATAGGTCGGCTCCAGCGGCCAGATGGTCGCCGGATAGCAGGTGCGGAACCGCACCACCGGCGCGCCCTTCTCCCCGCTGGCGGCGAAGAACTGCCGGCCGCGCTCCACGGTCAGGCCGGTGGTCAGCTTGCCGGCCTCCTCCGGCGGGCGGAACTGCGCGATGGCCATGGAGGGGATCGGCGTCGAGAATTGCGGATAGAGGATATCCAGCAGTGCCGTCGGGATGATCGGGAATTCCTGGTCGATGACATGCTGGATGCGCGCCGTCAGGAAGGCCACGGATTCGATCAGCCGCTCGACATCCGGGTCGGTGACGGTGTCGCCCGCCACATCCAGCCGGCGCGCGATCTGCGGATATTGCCGGGCGAAATCCGCCCCCTCCCGGCGCAGGAAGGACAGCTCGCGCTGGTAATAGGGGAGCAGAGTCTCATAGCCGTCCATTTCAGCCCTCCCCCGCCAGCGTCACGTTGCGTCCGTTCAGCAGGAACACCACGGCACGCTGATAGCCCATCAGCGTCACCGTCGCGGTCAGCCGCGCCTCCAGCGGACGCAGCCGGTCGCGCGTCGGCTCGATGGCGATGGAGACGTCGGATAGGCGCGGCTCGTAGCTGGCAATGGCAGCCTCAAGGCAGCGCGCCATCAGCTGCCGGTCAGACAGTGAGACGGCGGTGAAATCCACCGTGCCCGGCACGCCGTAGGAGGTGACGAGACGCGGCCCGGCCAGATAGGACTCGACCGGGCGATCCGCGCGCGAGCCCAGCAGCCGGACCAGCGCGTGCCGGATCGAGTCCGCCAGCGCCGGCCCGTCCAGCACCAGCGGCGTGTCGCGGGCGGACAGCCGCTCGAACAGCGGCGCGCGCTGGCCATAGAGTTCGCGGGGCGGCATGGCGGATCACGCGGCAGGGGCTACTTGCCCTGGCCGGTCGCCTTTTCCAGATCGTACTCGGTCTCGACCTTGCCCTTCTGGTCGCCTTCCTTGGTCTCGAACTGGTAGCTCCAGGTGATCTTGGTGAAGTTGAAGGTGACCGATTCGACGGGCAGCTCGTTGCCGCCGGCATTCAGCGACACGGAGGAGACCATCGCGTTCTCCAGCGTGTAGGTCATCGCCTCGATGGGTTTGTCGCCCGAGGTGCGGATCAGATAGATGTAGATCTTTCCCAGCTCCGTCGCCAGGCAGCAGGCGAGGTTCAGCTTCGGCGTCGCCTGGTCGAGATATTTCGAGACGGTGATGTCCTGCACCTGCGCGCGGCCGGTGGCGCGGCCGCCGCCCGAGGAGTCGAAATGCAACGGCATCGCCACGCCGGTCGAATAGCCCAGGATGTTGATCTCGTCAGTATGCTTGTCGAGCGTGCATTCGCCCTTGATGGCGTATTTGTCGGCGATCTTGAGGACGATGTAGTCCATAGGGGCCTCCCTGGCCGTCTGGAGCCAAAATCTCTGTGTCCCGTCGCCCTATCCTTCGAGACGCCTTCCTGCGGAAGGCTCCTCAGGATGAGGGGGAGTGTGACCTCGCCCTGAGGAGCGCGCTTTAAGCGCGCGTCTCGAAGGGCATGGCGGCGTTACGCGGCGGCGGCCGGCGGCGGCAGTTCGGCCACCAGGCTGATCGTCACCTCCACCCCTTCAAGCTGGAAGAAGGGCTGCAGATAGACCGTCGCGGTGTAGTAGCCGGGCTTGCCGGGCACGGCCTGCACATCGGCCCGCGCATTGCGCAGCGGATAGCGCGCCTTCACGCTCTGCTGCGCCTCGTCGTCCAGCAGCACCAGCGTGCCCAGCCAGTCATTCACCATGTTCTGCAGCGTGGCGGAGGTCTCGAAGCTGCCCACCGTGTCGCGCAGCATGACCTTGATGTATTGCGCGATGCGCGCCGCGTTCAGCATGTAGGGCAGCGTCGCCGACAGCGCCTCGCTGGCGTTCGCGGCCTGGCCGGCGGCGCTGGAATTATCCCATTTCGGCGGGTTGTGGATGGTCCGCCCGCCGAACACCACCGCCTGGTTGGTGAGCTTGCGGTTGCAGATGGCGATGAAGCCGAGGTCGTTCAGTTCCGCCTCGCGGCGGTCCGGGATCATCACCTGGGTCGGGATCTTCATCGCCTGTTCGCCGGCCGCCGTGGTGAAGGTATAGACCGGCAGATTCTCGATCAGCCCGCCGCCCTGCTCGCCCCGGATCGCGGCCAGCCAGTTGTAGGTGTAGAAGGCGTTGGTGATCAGCGCGCCCTCGTAATAGGCGGGGTTGCCCCACAGGAAATACTTGTCGCTGCGCTGGTCGGCGCCGGCCCCCAGCGTCTCCTCGAAATCCTCGAAGCCGTCCGCCGGATTGTTCACCGCGTCATAGGGCGAGCGCAGCAGCACCTGCGGCAACACCAGCGAGACGTAGCGCGAGTCGGTGAAGGAACGCAGCGAGTTGTAGTCGAGATAGTCCAGCCCGCCGAAAATCTTGCTGAGCGAGTTCGGCTTGTTCAGGTCGGTGAAGCTGGTCAGCCCGAACATGTGCGGCGAAGCCGCGCCCACGAACGGACAATGCGAGGCGGCGGCGATCTGCGCCATGCGCTCCAGCGCATCGACATCCGGCTTGGCGGCGGAGAAGGCGGCGAAATCGCCGATCATCACGCCATAGGGCTTGCCGCCCAGCGTGCCGTATTCCTGCGTGTAGACTTTCTTGAACAGCGCCGTCTGGTCCCAGTCGGTCGCCTTCTTGAAGTCGGCCTTCACCTCGTCATAGCTGCAATCCAGCACACGCAGGATGAGGTCCTGGTTGGTGTGGGTGCTCATGACCAGATAGGCGAGGCCGCGCCAGTGCGCCTCCAGCGCCTGATAGTCCGGGTCGTGCAGGATCTGGTTCACCTGGTCGGAGACCTGCCCGGTCAGCCGGTCGATGCTGGCCGCCGCGAAGGCCATCGGCTCGTCCAGCGCGATGGCCGCCTTCTGCCCGGCGACGAATTTCTGCCCCTCGGCATAGATCTGCTGCTTCAGCGCGTATTTCGCCTCGGCCTCCGCCTTTTCCTCCGGCGTCGCCGCGTCGGGAATGGTCGGCGCGGTTGGTGCCTGCGTCATCGCCCAGGCGGCCGCCAGATAGGGATGCATCTGATAGGCGGCGAGGTCCGCCTGATACTTCTTCAACGCGGTCTGGTAGGTCTCCTTGTCCGCGGCGCTGGCATCGTCGGCAATCGGCGCAGGCGGCGTCGGTTCGGCCGGGGCCGCACCGGGATCGGCGGCGGGCGGATAGACCAGCAGCGCCTGCCCGATCAAGGCGGCCAGCATATCGAGGCCGGTCAGCATCTGGTCGGGCGTCTGGGCCAGCGCCAGATTGCCGGTGGTGAAGGCCGGCTGGAGGTCGGTGGGAAGCGACTGGATCGGTGTCGTCATAGTATCACCTTCAGGCTGGTGGCGGCGTCACAGCGGGACGCTCCTGCACGCATTACGGGTATGAGGAGGACAGCCGTTTAAGACGGCGGCGGCAGCGCCTTCTGGTCGGCAGCAACCTCGGCCTCGTACTGGCTGCGCTGTTGCAGCACCTCGGTCAGCAGCGCGGTCAGGCTGGCGTTGATCTTCGCCGGGTCGGTCTCCGGCTTGTTGTCATCGCCGGCCGGCTGCAGGATCGCCATCACCGTCTGCTGGAAGGCGCTGTTGCCGTCGAGCCGCGCCTGCAACCCCATCAGCGCGCGCCGGTCGGCAAACAGCGGGGCAATGCCCTCGGCGCGCGCAGCGATGGCGCCGGGGCCGAAATCGTCCATTGTCTGGAAGGTCAGCGTATCGCCCGCATCGTCGCCGTTCTGGTCGGTCCAGACCGCCTTCACGCTGGGGCCGATGCGGCCCATGAACTGGGCGAAACTGTCATTGTCGAGCTGGATGAAGTCGCGCTCCGCATAGGGCACGGCGCGTTCCGTCTGCCCGGCGAGGTCGGCCATGATGCCGGCCACGAAGGGCAGCGAGACCGCCAGCGTGGCGCCCTTGGTATAGACCTCGTAGGTGATCTGCACGCGCGGCGGATTGTCTTTGGCGATCAGCTTCTGCGCGCTGGTCTTGGTATCGACGAGAAACATGCGGGCACCCTCCCTGGCGTCATATTTCCGGGCGCGCGGAGAAGAGCGTCCGCACAGCCACTCACAACCAAAGCGTGTGTGTTCATTAAGCGCATAAGTTTTTTATCATGCAATCTTAAATTGCATGTGTATGCGAAATTTCACGGGAAGGAGGAGATGGATGGTTTTAGAGGGTGTGCAGTGCGGAAAGCGTTTCCACCAATTTCGTCATGGTCGGGCTTGACCCGACCATCCAGCAAACGGCGCCGTCTCTCTGGACCCTCGGGTCAAGCCCGAGGGTGACGAATGGAGAGGGGCAGAAGGAGGCGTGAAAAGAAGCGAAGCCGGCGCAACACACA
The DNA here is from genome assembly GCF_022449305.1 of Oceanibaculum sp. Classification (NCBI taxonomy): domain Bacteria; kingdom Pseudomonadati; phylum Pseudomonadota; class Alphaproteobacteria; order Rhodospirillales; family Oceanibaculaceae; genus Oceanibaculum; species Oceanibaculum sp. The sequence continues at coordinate 20,517 of NZ_JAKUSO010000051.1, forward strand.
CTGGCCGTCATTCCCGGGCTTGTCCCGGGAATCCAGGGTGCAGCCTACTCGGGCAGGCATCCAGCAAGCAGGAGCATGGACCCCCGCAATAAATGCGGGGGTGACGGCAGGAGTGCGGGAAAGGCTAAACCCTCACACGTTCAGCAGCAGGAATTCGCGTTCCCACGCGCTGATGACCTGCTGGTAGGCGTCGTATTCCCATTCCTTCACGGCGCAGAGCACGTCCACGAAGCGGTCGCCGAGCACGGCACGCAGCTCCTTGGAGCGGTAGAGCCCGCCCAGCGCGTCCTGCAGATGGCCGGGCAGCGCGCGGCTCATGCCATAGGCATCGCCCTCCACCGGGGCGGTCGCCTCCAGCCCTTCCTCGATGCCGAGATAGCCCGCCGCCAGCGTCGCCGCGATGGCGAGGTAGGGGTTGGCGTCGGCACCCGCCACGCGGTTCTCCACGCGCCGGGATTTCGGGCCGGTGACCGGCACGCGCAGGCCGGTGGTGCGGTTGTCGCGCCCCCAATGCACATTCTGCGGAGCGGAGAAATGCGGGCCGAAGCGGCGGTAGGAATTCACATAGGGCGCCATCAGCGGCATGGCGCGCGGCAAATAGCGCTGCAGGCCGGCGATGAAGGCCAGGAAATCCTCGCTATCCTCGCCGTTCGGCTTCGAGAAGATGTTCTGCCCGCTCTGCCCGTCCACCACGCTGACATGCACATGCATGGAGCTTCCGGGCTGGCCCTGCATCGGCTTCGACATGAAGGTGGCGTAGATGTTGTGGCGCAGCGCGGTCTGCCGCAGCGTGCGCTTGAACAGGAACACCTGGTCGGCCAGCGCGAGCGGCTCGCCATGGTTGAAGTTGATCTCCATCTGCGCCGCGCCGGATTCGTGGCTCAGCGTATCGACGTCGATCTGCTGCTGCTCGCAGAAATCGTACACTTCCTCGAACACCGGATCGAACTCGTTCACCGCGTCGATGCCGAAGGACTGCCGCGCCGTCTCGGCCCGGCCGGAGCGGCCGACCGGCGGCTCCAGCGGATAGTCCGGGTCGGTGTTCGGCTTCACCAGGAAGAACTCGACCTCCGGCGCCACCACCGGCTGCCAGCCCTTGTCCTCATAGAGCTTCAGCACCTGCTTCAGCACCTGGCGGCTGGCGATATCAACCGGGCGGCCATCGGCGTAATAGCAGTCATTGATGATCTGCGCCGTCGGCTCGTCATACCAGGGCACAACACGCAGCGTGCTGACATCGGGCACCAGATAGATGTCGGAATCGGCCGGGTCGATATCGACCTGGTCCGGGAAATCCCCGGTGACGGTCTGCACGAAGATCGATTCCGGCAGGCGCAGGCCGCGCTCCCCCCAGCTTTGCAGGAATTTCTCGGCCGGCAGGATCTTGCCGCGCGGGATGCCCGCCATGTCCGGCACCAGGCATTCGACCTCGTCGATATGCCGTTCGGCGATCCATTCCGCCACCTCGGCGGGAAATTCCTTGCCAATGTCGAAGGGGTTGTCGTCGCTCATGATGCCCTGAAAAGCTGTTGCGCCTGCCTCTATGGCTACAGGGCGGCAGAAGGCTTGGCAAGCGGAGGCGGCGGGCCAGCAGTTTGGCAAGACGCAAGAGCCCCGGTGCTCCCAGGACCGTCATTCCCGGGCTTGTCCCGGGAATCCAGGGTTCAGCTTACCCGACCGACGATCCAGCTAGCGGAAGCCTGGACCCCCGCAATAAATGCGGGGGTGACGGGAGGAGCGACGGCGCGGCCAGCAGATTAGATCAAACACTACGACGACCCTGCTGCGACGCCATTCCCCCTTGCCGGGCGGGCAGCACAGGGGTATCAGCGGCACATGACCCAGCCGGAAACACCGCCCACCTGGTATGCCGACACCGTCGCGATGCCGTCCGCACGGCCAGCGCTGGCGGGCGATCTCGATACCGATGTCTGCGTCATCGGTGGCGGGCTGACCGGCGTATCGGCGGCGCTGAACCTGGCGGAACGCGGCTACAAGGTCGCGCTGATCGAGCAGCAGCGCATCGGCTGGGGGGCGTCGGGCCGCAATGGCGGGCAGATCTGCACCGCCTATTCCTCCGGCATGGGCAAGATCGAGGCGGCACTCGGCAGGGAGGATGCGCAGCGCGTCTGGGGCATGGCGGAGGAAGCCAAGCGCATCATCATTGAGCGCACGCAGCGCCACGGCATTTTCTGCGATCTGACGTGGGGCTATCTTTACGCCGCGCTCAGCCGCTATCAGATGGACGGGCTGCGCGCCGAACGCACGGAATGGCTGGAGCGCTATGGCTATGACCAGCCGGTGCGCCTGCTGGAAACCGAGGAGATACGCGCGACCGTCGCCAGCACGCGCTATCTCGGCGGGCTGCTCGACCCTGGTGCGGGGCATCTGCAGGTCTATGCCTATCTGCTGGGCCTCGCCCGCGCGGCGGAGGAAGCCGGTGCCACGCTCTATGAGGGCACCAGGGCGCTGTCCGTGACGATGGGCGACCACCCCAGCGTGACGACGGAAACCGGCACGATCCGCTGCCGCCATCTGGTTATCGCCGCCAACGCCTATCTGGGCAGGCTGGTGCCGCGCCTGCGCCCCTATGTCATGCCGGTCGGCAGCTTCGTCTGCGTGACCGAGCCGATGGACCCGGCCCGGCTGGAGGGGCTGGTGAAGGGCGGTCTCGCGGTCGGCGAGTGCAATCACATCCTGAATTATTTCCGCGCCACATCCGACAACCGGCTGATGTTCGGCGGCGGGGCGAATTATTCCGCCATCGACCCGCCCTCTTTGCGCTTCTATCTGCGCCGCAAGCTGGTGCAGGTGTTCCCGCAGCTGGCCGATATCGAGGTCGCGCAGGCCTGGAGCGGCCTGATCGGCATCACCACCAGCCGGATTCCGGATTTCGGGCGGCTGGAGGGCAATGTCTATTACGCGCAGGGCTTTTCCGGCCAGGGTGTGGCGCTGTCCGGCCTTGCCGGGCGGCTGATCGCCGAGGCGGTCGCCGGCCAGGCGGAGCGGCTGGATATCTTCGGGCGCATCCGCCACATGCCCTTCCCCGGCGGCCCCCTGCGCACGCCCGCTCTGGTGCTGGCGATGTTCTATTTCCGCCTGCTGGATATGATCGGGCGTTAGGCCACGCTCTTCGAGGCGACCTCGTACACATCCTTGGAGAGTTTCGGCGTCGCCAGCACGCGCTCGATCTCGGCCTTCAGCAGCGCCTGACGCGCCTCGTCGAAGCGCCGCCAGCGCGCGAACGGGCTGAATAGCCGCGCCGCGACCTGCGGATTCATCGGGTCGAGCGCGATCACCTGATCGGCGATGAAGCGGTAGCCCGAGCCGTCGGCGGCATGGAAGCGCACCGGATTGCCCGCCGCAAAGGCGCCCAGCAGGGAGCGCACCTTGTTCGGGTTCTTCACGCTGAAGGACGGATCGCCCATCAGCGCCTTCACCCGCGCCAGCGTGTCCGGGCGCTTCGCCATCGCCTGGATGGAGAACCACTTGTCCATCACCAGCGGGTCGTGGCGCCAGCGCTGGTGGAAGGTCGCCAGCGCGCGGTCGCCCGCCGCGTCGGTGCTGTCGGACAGGCAGACCAGCGCCGCCACGCTGTCGGTCATCACCTCGGCGTTGTCGAACTGGGCTTCGGCCAGCGCCAGCCCGTCCGCATCGAGGCCCGCCAGATAGCCGAGGCACAGATTGCGCAGCGCCCGCTTGCCGATGGCAGTGCCATCAAGCTGGACGCCTGGCACCGCCATCGCCTCGTAGGTCGCGCGCAGCTCCGCCTTCAGCTTGCCGGCCAGATGGCGGCGCAGATGCTCGCGCGCGGCATGGATGCCATCGACATCGATGGTCCGCATCGCCTCGCCGATATCGCCCTCGCTGGGCAGGGCCAGCGCCTGCGCGCGGAAGGCCGGTGCCGCCTCGTCATCGGTCAGCACGCGGCGGAAGGCGGCGACGAAACTGTCCGGCACTGCCATCTCGCGGCCGGCGGCACGGTCCGCGACCATGCCGAGCAGCAGCTTGCGGGCCAGCGCCTGCCCGGCTTCCCAGCGGTTGAACTCGTCGCTGTCATGCGCCATCAGGAAGGCGAGATCTTCCTCGCCGTGGCCGGCATCCAGCTTCACCGGGGCCGAAAAACCTCGGAACAGCGAGGGCACCGGCTCCTCATCTACATCTACGAAGGTGAAGACCTGCCGCGCCGCCGTCACGCGCAGCACGCGCTCGGTTCCGTGCGTGGCGTTCTCGCCGTCAAGCTGCAGCGGCAGGTCAGCCTTCGAGTTCTTGCCGACCAGCCCCGTCGCCATCGGCAGCAGCAGCGGCTGCTTCTCCGGCTGGCCGGGCGTCGGCGCGGTCGATTGCTCGATGGTCAGCGTGTAGGTGCGGGCGTCGGCATCATAGTGGCCGCTGGCCTTCACCTGCGGCGTGCCGGCCTGCTCGTACCAGCGGCGGAACTGCGACAGGTCGGCGCCATTGGCATCCTCCATGGCAAGGCAGAAATCCTCACAGGTGACCGCATCGCCGTCATGCCGCTGGAAATACAGATCCATGCCCTTGCGGAAGCCCTCGGCCCCCAACAGCGTGTGGTACATGCGCACCACCTCCGCCCCCTTCTCATAGACGGTGGCGGTATAGAAATTATTGATCTCGATATAGGAATCGGGCCGCACCGGATGCGCCATCGGTCCTGCATCCTCCGGGAACTGGGCGGCGCGCAGCGCCCGCACATCCTGAATGCGCTTCACCGAGCGCGCATTCATGTCGGCGGAGAATTCCTGGTCGCGGAACACCGTCAGCCCTTCCTTCAGGCTGAGCTGGAACCAGTCGCGGCAGGTGACGCGGTTGCCTGTCCAGTTATGGAAATACTCATGGGCGATGATGCCCTCGATCAGCTGGTAGTCGGTGTCGGTCGCGGTGTCGGGCTTCGCCAGAACGTACTTGGCGTTGAAGATGTTGAGGCCCTTATTCTCCATCGCGCCCATGTTGAAGTCGCCGACCGCGACGATCATGAAGATGTCGAGGTCGTATTCCAGCCCGAACACCTCCTCGTCCCAGCGCATGGAGCGCTTCAGCGAATCCATGGCATGGGCGCACTTATCCTCGTTGCCCTGCTCGACATAGATGCGCAGGTCCACCGTACGGCCGGACGCGGTGACGAACTTGTCAGTCACCGGCACGAGGTTGCCGGCGACCAGCGCGAACAGATAGGACGGCTTGCGGAACGGGTCTTCCCATTTCGCCCAGTGGCGGCCGCCCG
>NZ_JAKUSO010000052.1:0-25513 GCF_022449305.1 Oceanibaculum sp.
ATGGCCTCCACCGCCTCGGAGAACAGCTGGGCCAGCACGCCGGTGGTGTGGATGAACAGCGCCAGCACGCCGGCGAACGGCCCGAGGCCGACCGCGACCACGAACAGCATGGCGAAGACCATCTCGTTGATCGCGCGCAGCATGTCCATCAGGCGTCGCACCGGCTGGTTGATCCACCAGGGGGCGATGTTCTCGGACGCCAGCAGCGCGAAGGGAACGGCGGCGACGATCGACAGCACCGTGCCCCACAGCGCGATCTGGATCGTGATCAGCATCTCCTCGACATAGAATTCCCACTGGCGGAAATCCGGCGGGAAGAAATCCTTGGCGAAGGTCGCCATGTTGCCGGCATCGCGGATCAGGTCCAGCGGACGCATCTCCGCCCCTTCCCAGGACCAGATCAGCACGGCCAGGAACAGACCCCAGCCGAGATAGCTCAGCAGCGATTTCTTCAGGTCGCGGGGCGGCAGCGCCAGCGCGGCGTCGGCAGCGCCTGTCCGGGTCGTCATGGCCATCTCCTTGGTGGAGGCAATGGGTTTGGGGCGGCGGAAGTGGGTCATGGCAGAAAGATCGGATTCAAAAACTGGGGCCGGCGCGGTTTCCCGGCGCCGGCCTCCAGTCGTTGCGGACCTTAGTTGGTCTTCATCTTCTTGTTCAGCGCGTCGAGCTGGGCGTTGATCTCGCCGAGCTTCTGCTGCTTCTCGGCCGCCGCCATCTTGTCGTCATTCTCGATCCGGGTCTTGGAGCGGAACAGCTCAAGCTGGCGGATCGGGATCAGCTGATCGTTGCTGCTCTCACGGAACGGCGCCCAGGACAGGCCGGCCAGCACCTTCTTCTCAGCTTCGACGTTCGGGCCCTTCACGCCGTAATCCATGAAGAAAGCCTTGATCTTGCTCTTGGCCTCGGCCGGCAGGTCGGCGCGCCAGACAATCGGGTCGGACGGGATCAGCGGGGAGCGCCAGATCTCCTTGATCTGGGCATACTTCTCCGGGAAGTTCTGCTTGATCCGGTCCATGCTCTCGGTGTTGTTGGTCGCGATATCGACCTGGCGGTTGGCAACGGCCAGCGCATTGGTCTCATGGTTGGCGGTGACCATGCGCTTGAAATGCTGCTTGGCATCGATGCCGTTCAGCGCGAACACATAGTAGCTCGGCACCAGGAAGCCGGAGGTCGAGTTGGGATCGCCATTGCCGAAGGTGTAGTCCTTGCCGTTCTCGACCACGGCCTTCAGATCGTTGACCGGCACGTCCTTGTGCGCAATCAGCAGCGAGTAGTAGCCGGCGCTGCCATCAGCGGCGACGGTCTGCACGAAGATCTCGCCATTGGCGCGGTCCACGGCTTCCATGGCCGACTTGTTGCCGTACCAGGCGACATCGACCTTCTTGAAGCGCATGCCCTCGATGATGCCGGCATAATCCGGCGCGAAATAGGCATTCACCTTCATGCCCAGCTTCTTCTCCATGTCGGAGAGGAAGGGCTGCCAGACAGTCTTCAGATTCTGCGAGGATTCGGTCGAGATGATGCCGAAGTTCAGCTCCTTCATCTCGGCCGCCTGCGCACCGGCGGTCAGCGCGGTCATCGCGACCACGGCACCCGCAAGCATTTTGCGAAGCATTCCACTACCTCCTGATTTCGTCACCGGAAAGTCCCGGTCTTTCGCGTCCTTCCCCCGAAGGTCACGCAACAGCCGCCGTCAGTGCGCGGCCACCAGGGCCGGGGAAGCCGCGACGGGCTCCGGCCTCTGATTCCTGATGAAGTCGCCGAGGATCAGCTCCTCGCTGTCGGCGCCGTAAAGCTCGCGCAGGAAGTCCGGCGTCAGCGCCTCGCTCGGCCCGTCATAGATGATCTCGCCGGCCCGCATGGCGACGGTGCGCGGGCAGTAGCGCAGCGCGTAATCCACCTGATGCAGGGACACGACGACGGTGATGCCGTCCTCGCGGTTGATGGTCGCAAGGATCTCCATGACACGGCGCGCCGATTCCGGGTCCAGCGAGGCAATAGGCTCGTCCGCCAGCACGACCTCCGCCTGCTGCACCAGCGCGCGGGCAATGGCGGCGCGCTGCTGCTGGCCGCCCGACAGGGTGGAGGCGCGCTGCGCCACATACTGGTCCATGCCGACGCGCGCCAGCGCCTGCATCGCCATCAGCTTCTCGTCGCGGGTAAACAGGCCGAGCGTGCCGCGCCAGGCCGGTATGCGGCCCAGCACGCCGGTGACCACATTGGTCAGTACCGACAGCCGGTTCACCAGATTGAACTGCTGGAAGACGAAGCCGATATGCGCGCGGATGCGGCGGACGTCGCGGGATACCGCGCCACCCGACTGCACCGTCTCGCCCAGGATGCGGACCTCGCCCTTGCCGCCCTGGCCCTTACCACTGGCCGGATCGCCACCAACCAGCCCGGCGACATGGCGCAGCAGGGTGGACTTGCCGGAGCCGGAAGCGCCGATCAGCGCCACCATCTCGCCCTTCTGGACAAGCAGCGACACGTCGTTCAGGGCGCGCGTTTGCCCGAAAGTCTTGCTGAGGCCGGAAACCGTGATCGCGGTTGACATACCATCCCCGTCAGTGGTGCGGATCGGTGTCCGGTGTATCAGCCGCCCGTTACGGTTCGGTGACGCTTACTTGACGAATTTGCAATGCTTTCCCCAGCCGACTTGGCCTGTTATGCCGTCAGCCGATAAGCCTATGAAAATCGTGGAAATTCGGATTAGGCTGCAGGAAGTGCCCTTGATCGTGGGGCGCTATGGGCCGGAATGAAGGCCGGGATGAAGGAGAAATGAGGATGAGCGACGACAAGAAGAGCGTACTGAAGGAATTCAGGACCTTCGCCATGCGCGGCAACGTGATCGACCTTGCGGTCGGCGTTGTGATCGGCACCGCCTTCGGCGGCATCGTCTCCTCGCTGGTCAATGACGTCATCATGCCGCCCTTCGGCGTGCTGCTGGGCGGGCTGGACTTCTCCAACTACTTCATCACCCTGGGTGAGGGCGACTTTGCCAGCCTGCAGGAAGCCAAGGAGGCCGGCGTCGCCACGCTGGCCTATGGCAAGTTCGTCAACACCATCGTGAACTTCGTGATCATCGCCTTCGCGATCTTCATGGTGGTGCGGCAGATCAACCGGCTCTCAGCCAAGGAAGAGGCAAAGCCGTCCGCCCCGCCCGCGCCGCCGCGCCAGGAAGTGCTGCTGGAGGAAATCCGCGACCTGCTGAAACAGCCGCGCCCGTAACCGCTAATCTTCCGGCGTGTCGAAGACGAGCTGCACCCGCTCTGACGCAAAGCGCACATAACCGTAGCGCACCGGCACGCCGTCCAGATCGGCATCGACCGCCTCGACCAGCAGGATCGGCCGGGTGCGCGGCTGCGCCAGCATGGCCGCCTCATCCTCACTCGGCATGCGGGCGGTGATGCGGGTCAGCTTACGGCGATAATCCGTAACCCCATGCGCGCGCAGCATCTCGGTGACGGAGCCCTTTTCTCCATAGACCGACGCCGCGTTCGGGAACCGGTCAGCCGGGAAGTAATTATTGCCATAGGTGATCGGCCTGCCATCGGCGGCCCCCAGCATGCGCAGCATGATGCAGGGCGCGCCAGGCGCGATATTCAGCCGCTCCGCGACCTCTTGACTGGCCGGCAGCGTGGCGCTGTCGATCAGCCGTCCGGCAGGAATCCGGTTCTGCGCCGACACGATCTCGGAGAAGCGCGTGCGCTCGCTCAGCGCGTAATCCAGCACATGCTCCTGCACGAAGGAGCCGCGCCCCTGCTCGATGCGCACCAGCCCGTTGGCCTCCAGCGCCTCCATCGCGCGGCGCAGCGTATGCCGGTTCACCCGGAAGCGCTCGGCCAGCTGCTTTTCCGTCGGCAGCCGGTCGCCGGGCTCGAACCGCCCCTCAGCGATATCCTGGGTGATCGCCTGTTCGATCTGCCGCCACAGCGCGACACCGTCCCCGCGCGATAAATCCTGCATCCTTACCTCTGCTTTCCGGCGCACCCGCTCAACCGCTTCGTCACAGGAAATGCACAACTTGCCCCCTTTACGAAACCGGGGCGCGGGAGCATAGTGATGAAAATTGATACGGATGTCTATACAAATTTACCAGAGGTATAGAATGGCGTCCCCGACACCGACACAGCCGGCAGGACAGGCCGAGCGGCAGCGCTGGATGTCCGTGCTCGCCAAGGCCGAGCCGAAGGCGCTGGAAGCGCTGTGGCAGCAGGTTGGTTCTGCCCAGGACTTCTCCTATCTGCGCCAGCCGGAGACCGGCATGGTCATGGTGCGCGGCCGCGCCGGCGGCACCGGCCAGCGTTTCAATCTGGGCGAGATGACGATGACCCGCTGCGCCGTGCGGCTGCCCGATGGCCGGGTCGGCCATGGCTATGTCGGCGGGCGCGACCGCCAGCATGCGACACGCGCCGCCCTGATCGACGCGCTGATGCAGGACACCGCGCAGCGTGACTCGCTCGACGCCGCGATCATCGCGCCGCTGGAGCAGGCCGCCCGGGAGGCGCGCGAGACGGCCTCGCGCAAGGCCGCGGCCACGAAGGTCGATTTCTTCACCATGGTGCGCGGGGAATGACGATGACAGACACGCTGCTCGCCGGTTTCAACGACACCACGCTGGACAGCCAGCGCGCCTTCCGCGCCGCACTCGACGCGCTGTCCCGCCCCGGCCGCATCGTCACGATGCCGGACCTGCTGCCGGACGCCGCGCCACAGCCGCTGATGCCGGCCACCGCCGCGCTGGCGCTGGCGCTGTTCGATTACGAGACACCGGTCTGGCTGGACGAAGCCGCCGATACGCCCGCCGTGCGCGACTGGCTGCGCTTCCATTGCGGCAGCCCGCTGGTCAGCGACAAGGCGCAGGCGCGCTTCGCCCTGCTGGCCGGCACGCCGGAGACGCTGTCGGGTTTCGATGCCGGTACCGACGCCTATCCCGACCGCTCCGCCACGCTGATCCGGCAGGTGGAAAGCCTGTCGGACGGGCCGGCCTATCGCCTGAGCGGCCCCGGCATCGCGCAGGAAGAAACATTGAAGATCAATGCGCTGCACGCCGGCTTCGACTCTGACTGGCAGAAAAACGCGAAACTATTTCCACGCGGGCTGGACCTGTTTCTGGTCGCCGGCCATCAGCTGGCCGGCCTGCCACGCACCACACGCATCGACCGGATGGAGGGCTGAGCCATGTATGTCGCCGTAAAGGGCGGGCAGCGCGCCATCGAGAATTCCCGCAAGCTGCTGGCGGAGGAGCGGCGCGGCGACCCCGCCGTGCCTGAGATCACGCTGGCGCAGATCGACGAGCAGCTGTCGCTCGCCGTGGACCGCGTCATGGCGGAAGGCGCGCTCTATGACCGCGAGTTGGCGGCGCTGGCCGTGAAGCAGGCGCGCGGCGACATCATCGAGGCGATCTTCCTGCTGCGCGCCTACCGCACCACCCTGCCCCGCCTCGGCTATGCGGAGGCGATCGACACCGCGCGCATGGCGGTCCGGCGGCGCATCTCCGCGACCTACAAGGATCTACCGGGCGGCCAGGTGCTGGGGCCGACCTTCGACTACACGCTGCGCCTGCTGGATTTCGACCTGGCTGAAGGCGGCAGCCTGCCGGCCACCGAGGAAGCGCCGGAGCCGCTGGACGGGTCGATGCCACGCGTCGCCGACATCCTTGGCCATGATGGGCTGATCGAGCCGGAGAATGCGGATGACGCGAAAGAGGTTGGCGACCTGACCCGCGATCCGATGACCTTCCCCGCCGACCGCGATGTCCGGCTGCAGGCGCTGGCGCGCGGCGACGAGGGCTTCCTGCTGTCGCTGGGCTATTCCACCCAGCGCGGCTATGGCAAGAACCATCCCTTCGCCGGCGAGATCCGCATGGGCGAGGTTGCCGTTGAGTTCGTGCCGGAGGAGCTGGGCTTCCCCATCGAGATCGCCGAGATCACCGTCACCGAATGCCAGATGGTGAACCAGTTCCAGGGATCGGCCACCGAGGCGCCGAAATTCACCCGCGGCTATGGGCTGACCTTCGGCCATTGCGAGCGCAAGGCGATGGCGATGTCGCTGGTGGACCGCTCGCTGCGCGCCTCTGAACTGGGCGAGTCGGTAAAGGCGCCGGCACAGGACCAGGAGTTCGTGCTGTACCACGCCGACAATGTGGAGGCGTCGGGCTTCACCCAGCATCTGAAGCTGCCGCATTACGTCGATTTCCAGGCGGAGCTGGTGCTGGTGCGCAAGATGCGCGAGGCCGCCGCCAACCAGGCGGCAGCAGCCGAGCGCGATATCGAGGAGGCGGCGGACTGAGATGAGCAAGGTTGAGGGCTATAATTTCGCCTATCTCGACGAGCAGACGAAGCGGATGATCCGCCGCTCGATCCTGAAGGCGGTCGCGATCCCCGGCTATCAGGTGCCGTTCGGCAGCCGCGAGATGCCGCTGCCCTATGGCTGGGGCACCGGTGGCATCCAGGTGACCGCCGCCGTGATCGGCCCGGACGACACGCTGAAGGTGATCGACCAGGGGGCCGACGACACCACCAACGCGGTGAACATCCGCAGCTTCTTCGAGCAGACGACCGGTGTGGCGACCACCGACAAGACGCGCGAGGCAACGCTGATCCAGACCCGCCACCGCATCCCGGAGGCGCCGCTGGCCGAGGGCCAGATCATGGTCTATCAGGTGCCGATCCCGGAGCCACTGCGCTGGCTGGAACCGCGCGAGACCGAGACCCGCAAGATGCACGGGTTGGCCGATTACGGCGTCATGCATGTGAAGCTGTATGAGGATATCGCGCATTACGGCCATATCTCCACCGCCTACGATTATCCGGTGCGGGTGAATGGCCGCTATGTGATGAGCCCCAGCCCGATCCCGAAATTCGACAATCCGAAGCTGGATAATTCGCCGGCACTGCAGCTGTTCGGTGCAGGCCGGGAGAAGCGCATCTACGCGATCCCGCCCTATACCAAGGTCGAGAGCCTGGATTTCGAGGATCACCCCTTCCAGATCGAGAAGTGGGACCGCGCCTGCGCCATTTGCGGGGCCACCGATTCCTATCTCGACGAGATCGTGACCGACGACAAGGGCGGGCGGATCTTCGTCTGCTCCGACACGGATTATTGCGGTGAGCGCGTGGCCGCCGGCCATCGCGGCGCGGAAGAGGAGCAAGCGGCATGACCCCGCTTCTGACAGTCAGCGGACTGACCAAGAGCTATGGCGCCCATACCGGCTGCCGCGATGTCGGCTTCGAGCTGTTCCCCGGCGAGGTGCTGGGAATCGTCGGCGAATCGGGGTCGGGCAAGACCACGCTGCTGCGCTGCCTGTCGGCACAGCTTGCCCCGACCTCCGGCACCGTCGCCTATGACATGCGCGGCCAGGGGCCGACCGACATCTGGGCGCTGTCGGAACCGGAACGCCGCATGCTGACGCGCACCGACTGGGGCATTGTGCACCAGAGTGCGCGCGACGGGCTGCGCATGGAGGTCTCCGCCGGCGCCAATATCGGCGAGCGTCTGATGGCCGTCGGGGCGCGCCATTACGGCAATATCCGCACCGAGGCGGAGGATTGGCTCACCCGCGTCGAGATCGAGACCGGGCGCATCGACGATCTGCCGACCACCTTCTCCGGCGGCATGCAGCAGCGCCTGCAGATCGCCCGCAACCTGGTGACGCAGCCGCGCCTCGTCTTCATGGACGAGCCAACCAGCGGCCTCGACGTCTCGGTGCAGGCTCGTCTGCTCGATTTGATCCGCACGCTGGTGAACCGGTTGGGCATCGCCTGCATCATCGTCACCCACGATCTGGGCGTGGTGCGGTTGCTGGCGCACCGGCTGATGGTCATGCGGCGCGGCCAGGTGGTGGAGCACGGCCTGACCGACCAGGTGCTGGACGACCCGCAGCACCCCTACACCCAGCTTCTCGTCTCCTCGATCCTGCCGGTGTGACCATGAATTACGACGACAAGACCAGCATCGCGGTGGAAGACCTTGGAAAGAGCTTCACCCTGCACATGCAGGGGGCAACGCACATCCCCGTCCTGTCGGATGTCAGCTTCACAGTGGAGGCCGGCGACTGCGTGGTGCTGGACGGCCCGTCAGGGGCGGGCAAATCCAGCCTGATGCGCTGCCTCTATGCCAACTACCTGCCGCAGCAGGGCCAGGTGCTGATCCGCCATGACGGCGATCTGGTGGACATCACCCACGCCGCCCCGCGCACCGTGCTGGATATCCGCCGCCGCAGCCTGGGTTATGTCAGCCAGTTCCTGCGCGTCATCCCGCGCGTGCCGACGGTTGAGCTGGTGATGGAGCCGCTGCTGGCGCTGGGCATCGCGGAAGAAACGGCGCGGGAGCGCGCCGGCACCATCCTCGCCCGACTGCGCATCCCGGAGCGGATGTGGCACCTGCCGCCCGGCACCTTCTCCGGCGGCGAGCAGCAGCGCGTAAACATTGCCCGGGTCATGGTGGTGGACTATCCCGCCCTGCTGCTGGACGAGCCGACCGCCTCGCTGGATGCCGATAACCGCCAGACGGTCGTCGAACTTGTAACAGAAGCGTGCGCGCGCGGCGCCGCGATTGTCGGTATCTTCCATGATGCGGCTGTACGCGAAGCCCTCGCCACCCGCACCCTGACCATAACCCCAAGCGACAAAGTGGCTGCCTGATGAGTGCCGAGACGATCCTGACCAATGCCCGCATCGTGCTTGCCGATTCCGTGCTGGAAAGCGGCACCGTGCTGGTGCGCGACGGCCACATCGCGGAGATATCGGAAGGCCGCAGCCAGGCCGCCGGCGCCATCGACCTGAACGGCGATTATCTGCTGCCCGGTCTGATCGAGCTGCACACCGACAATCTGGAAAAGCATCTGGCCCCGCGCCCCGGCGTGCGCTGGCCCGGCGTTCCGGCCCTGCTGGCGCATGACGCGCAGATCGCGGCGGCCGGCATCACCACCGTCTTCGACGCGGTAGTGCTAGGCAACACCATCGGCCAGTCCACCCGGCTGGAGCTGCTGGACCTCAGCGTCGAGGCGGTCGATCAGGCGCGCGCCGCCGGGCTGACCCGCGCCGACCACCTGCTGCATCTGCGCTGCGAGGTTGCCGACCCCATCGTGCTGGAGCTTTTCGACAAGGTCAGCGACCACCCGCTGGTGAAGCTGGTCTCGCTGATGGACCACACGCCCGGCCAGCGCCAGTTCGTCGATCTGGCGCAGTACGCGCTGTACTACCAGAAGAAGCACAATGTCTCCGATTCCGAGCTGCAGGCGATGATCATCTCGACCAAGGCGAATCAGGAGAAATATGCCGATCTCCACCGCCGCACCCTGGCCGAGGCCTGCCGCGAACGCGGTATTCCGACCGCCGCGCATGACGATGCGACGCTGGCCCATGTCGAGGAATCGGCGGAGCTTGGCATCACCATCAGCGAGTTCCCGACGACGATGGAAGCCGCCAGCGCGTCGCGCGAACGCGGCATGACCACCATCATGGGCGCGCCGAACGTGGTGCGCGGCGGCTCGCATTCCGGCAACATCGCCGCCCATGCACTGGCCGAGGAAGGGCTGCTGGACGCGCTGTCCTCAGACTATGTGCCGATCAGCATGCTGCACGCCGCCTTCAAGCTGCACGACCAGCACGGGCTGACCCTGCCGGATGCGGTCGCTACGGTCAGCCGCAACCCGGCCCGCATGCTGAAGCTCGGCGACCGCGGCGAGATCGCCGCCGGCAAGCGCGCCGATCTGGTGCGCGTGACGCAGCATCAGGGCCTGCCGCTGGTCCGCCATGTCTGGCGCGAGGGAGACAGGATCGCCTGACCAATCAAAAAAGTGGGGAGTAAAATGAGTGTGCAGATGACGGCGCCGGCCGATCCGGTCGATGTGATCTTCGATATCCTGACGCGTAAGGGCGACGCCGATTATGGCGGGGAATGCGTCAGCCAGCTTCAGCACGCCCTGCAATGCGCCATGCTGGCGGAACAGGCTGGTGCCGAGTCTCCCCTTATCACCGCTGCCCTGCTGCACGATATCGGCCATCTGATCGACGACCGGGCGCACCAGATGCGCGACAGTGGCGTCGATGCCCGCCATGAGGCGCAGGCCGAACGCTATCTGAAGCACTGGTTCGGCCCGGACGTGACCCAGCCGGTGCGGCTGCATGTCGATGCCAAGCGCTATCTCTGTGCCACCGACATCGCCTATTGGGACGGGCTTTCCGAAGGCTCCAAGAAGAGCCTGGAAATGCAGGGCGGTCCGTTCGACCGCACCGAGGAGCTGGAATTCATCGACCTGCCCTACGCCCGCGACGCGGTCATGCTGCGGCGCTGGGACGACATGGCGAAGCTCAAGGACGCGGTCACCCCGCCGCTGGAGCATTTCCGCCGGCACGTCACGGCCTCGCTGCTGGGGTAAGAATACTCTTCTTGTCACCCCCGGGTTTAACCCGGGGGTCCAGGGGCGGTGCCCTGCCTGGGTCGTCTCAGCCTGCTGCCCTGGATTGCCGGGTCAAGCCCGGGAATGACGGCCGGAGGAACTGTACCGCTGGGATAATTCTGCACTTTTCTGCTCCCTCTCCCCTTGCGGGAGAGGGTTGCACAGCCTTATCGAGCCGAAGGCGAGATTAGGCAGAGCTGGGTGAGGGGGAACCGGAATCGCCGGAGGCCAGCCCCCGCAGGGCCGCGACGAAGGCGGCGACGGACTCCGCGAGGTCGCCGTCATTGCGTATCTCGATCACATCCGGACCGGTCACGCGGAAGGCAGCCGCACGGTCCAGCCGGCCTGCGATCTGGTCTTCCGTCTCGCGGCCGCGCGCCCGCAGCCGGGCGGTTAGAATCTCCGGCGAGACGGTGATGCTGAGAATGGCGACACGGCCATATTTCCCACGCGCCTCGTCCAGTACGCCGCGCGAGACATTGGCGATCACCGTACGGCCCGCAGCCAGATCGCCCTCCACGCTTTTCGGGATGCCATAGCCGAGGCCATGCGCGTCCCAGGACAGCGCATATCCCCCAGCCGCCTGCCGGGCGCGGAATTCGGCCTCGGTGACGGCGATATGGTCCTCGCCGCCGGAATCGGCCGGCCGGGTGATCTCCCGCCTTACGAAGACGAATCGCGGATCGCCGGCCAGCGCGGCGCGCGCGCCATCCAGCAGACTGTCCTTGCCGGCCCCGGACGGGCCAACCACGAGCACCAGATATCCCTCAGCCATCAACCTGCTGCCGGCAATAGGTTTCGCGCAGCAGCATGGCGCACAGCACGCCGATGCAGCAAGAGGCCGGCAGCACCAGGAAGGCGGCATGGAACGCCTCAACCGAATAGAGGCGCGCGCCCTCCTCCATCCGGCCGGTCCAGTTCACATCCAGCAGATAGCCGATCAGCGGCTGGCAGATCGCCCCGCTGCCGATCACACAGGTATTCACCAGCCCATAGGCCGCGCCGCTGGAGCGCGGCGCGTTCAGCTCCCGCGCGGCGGCAAAGGTCAGCACCATGCAGGCCGAGGCAAAGCCGTTCAGGAACAGCAGCACCGTCACCATCAGCAGCGGCACGCCCGGCAGGTAGAGGATCGCCGCCAGCGTCAGGGTGGAGCCCAGCGTCCCGGCGATCAGCAGCGGCTTGCGGCGCTCCATCCGGTCGGACAGCCAGCCGATGGCGATGGCGCCCACGCCCCAGCCGAAGAAGCTGGTCGCCAGCGTCGAGGCGGAGGTCGCGCGATCCAGCCCATAGGCGGCGGTCATGTACGGCACGGCCCACAGGCCGGTGAAGGACAGCATCGGACCGGTCATCGACATGCCGATCAGCGCCGCGTACCAGCTCTGCCGGTTCGCCATCACCCGCTTCAGCCCGCCCATGATGGTGCCGCTGCCACTGCCGGCATAGGGCTTGTCGCGCGCCACCAGCCACAGTGCCAGCGCCAGCGCCAGACCGGTGAAGCCGATACCCAGCATGGCATCGCGCCAGCCGATGATGCCAACCAGCGCCGCCAGCGGCGCCTGCCCCAATATGCCGCCGCCGGTGCCGGCGAACTGGCTGATGCCCGACAGCATGGCGAAGCGCGAGGGCGGCAGCCATTGCGTCGCCAGCGTCAGCGCGCCGACCCAGGAGAAGGCGCAGCCTATGCCGATCATCAGCCGCCCGGCATAGGCGACCTCCACCGTCGGCGCCAGGCCGAACACGATGCTGCCCAGCGCCACCGTGGCGATGGCGCCGGTCATCAGCCGGCGCGGGCCGATGCGGTCGAGCAGGATGCCGACCGGCAGCTGCAGGCTGGCATAGGCGTAGAAATAGAAGGCGGAGAGATGGCCGAGGATGGCGCCGCTGACCGCGAAATCGCGCATCAGCTCCGTCACCATGACGCTGGGCGAGACGCGCAGGATGAAGGCGTAGCAGAAGAAGGCCGACCCCAGCATCCAGGCGGCATAGGCGCGGAAGCTGGGCCGGTCCAGACTGGTTTCGTTTGCCGTCACGCTTCCCCCACCCCAACGGAACCGTGCGCACTTAGCCTGCCCCCTTCATCCCGGTCAAGCGTGCCGGGCTGGCAGCGGCCTTGCACCCGGCGCATCGCTGGCCCGCTGACGAGGTCTTGCCCGCAGGACCGCTCTCCCGCAGGCTAGGCGATCTTTTCCAATAGCCCTGCCAAGAAGGTCGCCATGGATATCCTTACCGCCGTCCGCCACTGCTTTTCCGCCGATTACGCGGAAGCGCGCGAGAAGTTCCGCAACAGCTGCCGCGCCTATGGCGTGGAGCCGAAGGCCTATGTGAACCCCAATCGCGGGCCGCTGGGCGAGGAGCTGACGACGGATGCCGCCTGGTTCGGCCCGAAGGATGCGAAGAAGGTGCTGGTCAGCATCGCCGGGACGCATGGCGTGGAAGGCTTCACCGGCTCCGGCGGGCAGATCGACTGGCTGTCTTCCGGCGGCCCGCTGACCCTGCCGAAGGGTGTCGCCGCGCTGCATATCCATGCGATTAACCCGCATGGCTTCGCCTGGCTGCGCCGCGTCACCGAGGAAGGCGTGGACCTGAACCGCAACCATGTCGATTTCTCCAAGCCGCTGCCGGAGAATCCCGGCTATGACGAGCTGGCCGACGCGCTGCTGCCGTCCGAGCTGTCCGGCAAGGTGTTCGAGGAGGCTGAGGCGAAGATCGCCGCCTACAAGGAGAAGCACGGGCTCTGGAAATTCTCCGAGGCGCGCGGCGGCGGCC
Organism: Oceanibaculum sp.; assembly: GCF_022449305.1. Lineage (NCBI taxonomy): Bacteria > Pseudomonadati > Pseudomonadota > Alphaproteobacteria > Rhodospirillales > Oceanibaculaceae > Oceanibaculum > Oceanibaculum sp. The sequence goes on from NZ_JAKUSO010000052.1 coordinate 13,172, forward strand.
AGTACAAGCACCCGACCGGCTTCTTCTTCGGCGGCTTCGGGCCGACCTGGTCGCGCCAGACGACCGAGAAGATCGTCGACGATTTCGGCGTGAAGAACGCTGATCTGGTCGCCGTCATCGACTATCACACCGGCCTCGGCCCGTTCGGCTATGGCGAGCCGATCTGCAACCATCCCATCGACGGCGTGGCGGTGAACCGCGCCAAGGCCTGGTACGGCCAGTCGGTGACGGAGCCGCTGCTCGGCACCTCCTCCTCCACCGCAAAGGCCGGCCTGAGCGAATTCGGCTGGGAGTTCCTGCTGGGCGAGAAGGTCACCTTCGTGGCGCTGGAATATGGCACCTACACGCCGGAGGAAGGCCGCCGCGCGCTGCGCGAGGACCATTGGCTGCACGCCTATACCAATGTGGACTGGAACGACCCGGAGACGAAGCGCATCAAGGCGCAGATCCGCCGGCAATATTACCCCGACACGCCGGACTGGAAGGAGATGGTGCTGTACCGCAGCCGCCAGATTCTCCGCCAGGCACAGGACGGACTGGCGGCCAGTTGAGCGGCTGTCAGCTTAACCGCGTCCTCTCAGACAGCCGCCCTGGATTGCCGGGTCAAGCCCGGCAATGACAATCTCATAAATGTCACCCCCGGACTTGATCCGGGGGTCCAGGGGCGGTGCCCTGCCTCCGGCTGAAGGCGCCCCTACTTCCGCGCGCGGCCAGGGAAGACGTGCGGCCAGGTCTCCGGCTTGGCGCGCAGGTACTGCGGCGGGTAGTAGGGCGTCTCGGCACCCAGCGCCTCGGCGGCATGCCAGGCCCAGCGCGGGTTGTAGAGGAAGGAGCGGGCGAGGGCGACCATATCGGCCTTGCCGCTCTCGATGATCTCCTCCGCCTGCTTCGGCTCGGTGATCATGCCGACGGCCATGGTGGTAATCCCGGTCCGGGCCTTCACCTCGGCGGCGAAGGGCACCTGATAGGACGGGCCGACCTTGATGCGCTGCTGCGGCACCACGCCGCCGCTGGAAACGACGACATAGTCGGCCCCTGCCTCCTTCAGCGCACCGGCGTACTTCACCGCATCCTCGACGTTCCAGCCGCCCTCCTCGACCCAGTCGCTGCCGGGAATGCGCACGCCCATTGGCTTGTCCGCCGGCCAGGCCTTGCGCATCGCTTCGAAGGTCTCCAGCGGGAAGCGGATGCGGTTCTCGAAGGAGCCGCCATAGCGATCATCGCGGTTGTTCACCAGTGGCGACAGGAAGACGTTGCCGAGATAGCCATGCGCGTTGTGGAACTCGATCAGCTCCACGCCCAGCCGGTCGGACCGGATGGTCGCCTGCACGAAGGTGTCCTTCAGCCGCTTCAGCTCCGCCTCGTCGGCCATCTTCGGCGCCGGCCAGTCGTCATAGCCCTCGCCGGTGGAGGAGATGGTCTCCCACGGGTCCTCGTCCGGCGCCAGCCCCTTGCCGCCATTCCAGGGATGATGCACCGACCCCTTGCGGCCGGAATGGGCGAGCTGCACGCCGAACGGCGTCTGGCCATGCCGGTTGCAGAAGGCGATGACGCGCGCCAGCGCATCCTCGTTATCGTCAGAATAGAGGCCGAGGCAGCCATGGGTGATGCGGCCGCGCCGCTCCACCGCGATGGCCTCGCTGATCAGCAGCCCGGCGCCGGACATCGACAGCTGCCCCAGATGCGCCAGATGCCAGTCGGTGGCGCTGCCATCGGCGGCGCTGTACTGGCACATCGGCGAGACGGCGATGCGGTTGGGCAGGGTCAAGCCGCGCAACTCGATGGGCGAGAAAAGCACACTTGCCATTCAGGAGACTCCAGATGTCGGAAAAGGATATGCCATCAGGATAGAGGCGGACGCGGAACGGAGAAACCGGCGACCGCGAAAGTCACTGTTTCGCTATCAGCATCACAAGGCGGCATCACCAGCCGTGGAAGCGGGCAAAGCCGGCGACCGGCTCGCGCTCGGTGCGCAGCGTATTCACCAGCGCCGACTTGTCCTCATAGCCCAGCGCGATGCCGCAGATGATCATCTCGTCGTCGGGGACCGACAGGTGCCGGCGCACCACCGGATGATAGGTTGCCAGCGCCGCCTGCGGGCAGGTGTGCAGGCCGTGGCCGCGCGCGGCGATCATTATGTTCTGCAGGAACATGCCGTAATCCAGCCAGCTGCCCTTTTCCAGCTTGCGGTCGATGGAGAAGAACAGCCCGACCGGCGCGCCGAACAGCGTGTAGTTCAGCCCGTGCTGGTGGTGCATCCTCTCCTTGTCGCCCTTGCCGATGCCAAGCAGCCCGTACATGTCCCAGCCAACCTTGCGGCGGCGCGACAGGTAAGGCTCGTACCATTGCGTCGGGTAATATTCGTACTCCCGGTCGGTGATGTTCTCCGGATCGTCATGGGCGGCCAGCATGTCGCGCACAAGTGCTGCCAGCGGTTCGCCCGCCACCGCCTGCACCTTCCAGGGCTGGGTGTTGGTGCCGCTGGGTGCGCGCGCCGCGACCTCAAGGATATGTTCTACAAGAGTGCGCGGCACCGGGGTCGGCAGGAAGGCGCGCACCGACCGCCGGCTGGTGATGGCCTCGTCCACGCTGGCGGGCAGATCGGCCTCAGGCGGATAGGTGAATCGGGGATCGGTCACTTTGTCTTCTCCTGTCCGGTCGGCAGCGCGATGGGGGCGGCAAGGTCCAGCCCCATCCGCTCGAAGCCGCGCTTGAAATCCATGATGTGGCGCTCCATCCAGCGCCGCGCCTCGGCGGCATCGCCGGTGCGGATCGCCTCGTAGATGGCGGTATGTGCCGTGAGCAGCCGCTCCGGTGCCGCCGGCAGGCCGCTGATGACTGCCTCGAAGGCCGGGTAGAACAGCCGCCCCAGCGCATCGCGCGACAGCAGCAGCGCGCGGTTGCCTGAGGCTTCCGCCACCAGCGCATGGAAGGCGATATCCAGCCGGGTGACATTCTGCCGGTCCGCCAGCACCGCCCGCGTCTCGCTTAGGTTGGCCGCCAGCGCCGATATCTGTTCCGGCGTGGCGTTGGCCGCCGCCAGCTCGGCCGCCATCGGCTCCAGCGCCATCATCGTCTCCCACAGCTCGCGGAAGGTGACTTCATGCATGACCATGGCGTGGCTCATGCGCTGCGCCAGCGCCGACGTCTCCGGCCGGGCGACGAACAGCCGCCTGCCCTCCTCGCGCCGCACCAGCCCGCTTTCCTCCAGCAGGCGGATGCCCTCGCGCACGGTGGACCGGTTCACCGCGAACTGGGTGGCGAACTCTGTCTCTGTCGGCAGCCGGTCGCCGGGTTTCAGCCGGCCTTCCAGGATTTCGCGCTCCACCGCCTCCGCCAGCAGGCGGTAGCCGGGCGCACGGTCGAGCCGGGCGAAGCTCATCGCCTCAGCCCGCCGTCCAGCCGCCATCGACCAGCACGGTCGATCCGGTGACATAGCTGGCCGCGTCGGAGGCCAGGAACACGGCCGCCCCGCCGACCTCCTCCACCGTGCCGAACCGGCCCATCGGCGTGCGCGCCAGCAGCTTCGGCCCGATATGCTTGTGCGAAAGGATGGAGCTGGTCAGGTCCGTGGTGACGAAACCATAGGCGACGGCGTTCACCCGCACCCCCTGCTCCGCCCAGTCCAGCGCCAGCGCCTTGGTCAGCTGCTCAACGCCGCCCTTGGTTGCGCAATAGGGCACCTGCCGCTTCAACCCGACATGGCCGGCGATGGAGCTGATATTGATGATGGAGCCGCGCCCCTGCTCCAGCATGGCCGGGCCGATCAGGCGACAGCACAGGAACACGCCGGTCAGGTTCACATCCAGAATATGCTGCCATTCCGCTGGGTCCGTGCGCTCCATCGGCGCGTAATGCGGATCGATACCGGCATTGTTCACCAGAATGTCGATGCGGCCATGGGTGGCCAGCACCGCGTCGCGCAGCGCCGCGACCTCCGCCTCCGCCGTCACGTCGCATCCATGCCAGCTGGCCGTGCCGCCCTCGGCACGGATGGCATCGGCCACCTGCTGCAAATTGGCCTCGTTGCGCCCCGCCAGCGCCACGGCGGCACCGTGCGCGGCCAGTGCTTCGGCAATGGCGCGGCCGATGCCGCGCCCGCCGCCGGTGACGATGGCGGTCTTGCCGCTCAGGTCGAACTGAGTCTTCGTCATTTCCGGTTCGCCCTCATCAAGCGTTTCGCGATGGCCCAGCGATGCACCTCGGACGGGCCGTCATAGATGCGGAAGCCCCGGATTTCACGGAACAGCTGCTCCACCACCGTATCGCGGCTCATCCCCCGGCCGCCCAGTACCTGCACGCAGCGATCCACGATGCGGAACAGCGCCTCCGACACCGCAACCTTGGACATGCTGGATTCGTGGCGGGCATGCTCGCCCTGGTCCAGCAGCCAGGCGGTGTGCCAGATCATCAGCCGGGCCTGCTGGATCTCGATCTCATTATCGGCCAGCATGAAGCCCACCCCCTCATGCTCGCCGATGGGCTTGCCGAAGGCGTGGCGCTCGCGGGCATAGGCGATGGCGATCTCCTGCGCGCGGGTCGCGCCGCCCAGCCAGCGCATGCAATGGGTCAGCCGCGCCGGGGCGAGGCGCACCTGCGCATAGCGGAAGCCCTCGCCGACTTCCCCCAGCACCGCCTCCGGCCCGACGCGCAGCCCGTCATAGACGATCTCGCCATGGCCGCCGGTGAAGCTGGAATCCATCGTGTCCATTAGCCGTTCCAGGATCACCCCCTCCGCCGGCAGCGGCGAGAGGAACATGGTCGGGCCTTCCTTCCCACCCGGATCGACAACATTGGCCATGATGATGGTGAAACCCGCGCCATCGGCCCCGGTGATCAGCCATTTCCGGCCATGGATGGTGTAGCCGCCCTTGCCGTCCGGCAGCGCCTCGGGCTTCATCTCGCTAGGGTCGGCGCCCGCCCCCATCGGCTCCGTCATGGCAAAGCAGGAGCGGCACGCGCCACTGGCCAGCGGACGCAGGTACTTCTCCTTCTGCTCTGCCGTCGCCACCTTCTCCAGCAGATGCATATTGCCCTCGTCCGGCGCGGCGCAATGCAGCGCAACCGGGCCGAGCGGCGAGCGGCCCGCCGCCTCGAACACGATGGCGCAATCGACATGGCCGAGACCCATGCCGCCGAATTCCGCCGAGACATGCGGCGCGAACAGCCCGGCCTTTTTGGCCAGCGCGTTCAGCTCCTGCCGCAGCTCGTCAGTCGGGCCGTGGCTGGTGCGGCGCTTGTCGGCTTCGTAGGGAATCACCGTGCCGTCGATGAAGGCGGTCACCCGCTCTTTCAGTTCCTTCTGACGGTCCGTCAGCGCGAAATCGATCATTCTTTCCCCCTAGAAGGCCCGGCCGCGGGCGATATCCCAGCCGAAGTCGATAAGCCCGTCAGCCAACGTGCCGAAGCCGGCGAACCGCCGGTCGGTGGTTCCGCCCTCGCGCCAGCGCCGGTGCAGCTGCAAAAAGATGCCGGCCAGCCGCAGCATGCCGAGCACCCGGTAATAGAGCATGTCGGAAACGTCGCGCCCGCTGACCGCACCATAGCCGGTGACCAGATCGCTGCGCGTCGGAAAGCCGGGTCCGGCAGTCGGCATTTGTTTCAGCTCGTGCATCGCCGGCGGGTCGCCCGCCTCTGTCCAGTAGGCCAGCATGATGGCGAGGTCGAACAGCGGATCGCCGCGCGTCGCCATGTCCCAGTCGAGCACGGCGATGGGGTCCAGCGTAGCCGGGTCCAGGATCACATTGTCGAGCTTGAAATCGTTATGCAGCAGGGTAACGGCAGAGGGCGGCAGCTTCTGGCCTTCCAGCCAGGCCACCAGCTCCGCGAAGGCCTTTGTCGGCTGATGCGGGTCCGGCCCTTCCATGGCGAGTCGGCAGCGCTTCACCCAGCCGGCCAGCGTGCGCTCCAGAAACCCCTCCGGCTTGCCGAACTGGCCGAGGCCGATAGCCGCCGGATCGACGGCATGGAAATCCGCCATCAGCCGCACCAGCTCGCCACCCAGCTTCGCGCCGGCTTCGGCGTTGCCGGCCAGCTCCGGCGGCATCTCCGCGCCGATCACCAGCCCCTCGCGATATTCGATCAGCTGGAAGGGCGCGCCGATGACACTCTCATCGCCGCAGAAATGGATGCCTTTCGGCGCATAGGGATAGGCGCGCCACAGCACGGAGAGCACCGTATGCTCGCGCTTCATGTCGTTGGCGCCGGGCGGAATCGGCCCCAGCGGCGGGCGGCGCAGCACGGTCTCAACACCATCGACCGACAGCAGGTAATTCACATTCCCGAAACCGTGCGCGAACTGGCGGACTGGCACGTCGCGGTCAAGCTTCAGCTCATGCTCGGCCAGATGCCCCGCCAGCCGGTCAAGCGGCAGGGCCAGCGCCTCCTCCACATCTTTCAGCGCGGGACCGTTCTGCATCGGCGATCCTCTTTGTCCGATTGTCCGACAATGCTAGCAGAGGATCAGAAGGCGTCAAGCCGTCCTGGAAGGCAGCGGTCAACCAGCTTAAAATTGTCATTGCCGGGCTTGACCCGGCAATCCAGGGGCCGCGTTCTGAGACGGTCCAGGCTGGGCACCGCCCCTGGATGCCCGGATCAAGTCCGGGCATGACATCCATGGAAAATCCGCAACCCCTATTCCGGGACCGGCTGGCCGGGAAACAGCCGGGCGAAGATGCGCGGCCGCTGCAGCCGCCGGCCGAAGCCCTGCACATGCGTCGCCATGTCGGCATCGCCGACCCAGGACAGATCCTTGTTCACGATGCCGAGCAGACGGTCGCGGGAAGCATTGCCCAGCGCCGCCCGGATTTCCCGCGCGGCCCGCGCCGGCGCCACCAGCACGAAGCTGGCGAATTTGTCCTTCGTCGCCGCCTCCTCGATATGGCTGCCAAGCTGATGGGCGAAGCGCTGCTTCTCCTTCGATTTAGGATCGACATGCGGTTCGTTGGCGGAGCGTCCCGGGTTGGCGCTTTCCTGCACGCGGGTCGGCTTGTCGCGCCCCAGCTTCGCGCCTGGAAGCCGCGCCTTGTCGTTCCTGAGCTGGGTAACCAGCGCCAGCCCGCCCTTGTCCGCCTCATTGGCGAAGATCCGCGCCTGCGCCCCATCGGCGACGATGAACCACATGGTCTTGCTCATGCTTGCCTCCCTTTATGCAGGTTTCGTTACAGTACCTCTTCTGCATATGGCGATTCGCAGCGCCGCTTGCAGATGGCTGGTCAATTCGTCGCGGCGCTTTGCTAGGCTGCAGCCGCGACGAAACGGGAGAGGTAATCATGTCGGGCGAAATCCAGCGCGTCTATCTGGTGACCGGAGCCGGCAGCGGCATCGGGGCGGCGGTCTGCCGCCGGCTTGCGGGGCCGGGCATCGGCCTGCTGGTCCATACCGGATCGAAGCGCGAAAAAGCCGTGGCCGTGGCTGAGGAATGCACGGCGAAGGGTGCTGCCTGCCAGGTCGCGGTCGGCGATCTCGCCGAGCCAGAGACGGCGGGCATGCTGGTCTCCGACTGCCAGAAGCATTTCGGCCGGCTGGACGGGGTGATCGCCAATGCCGGCTTCGCCGACCGCCGCACGCTGCAGGAGCTGGACGAGGAAGGGCTCGACCGTTCCATCGACGTCATCCTGCGCGGCAGCTTCCGCCTCGCCAAGGCAGCGCAGCCGCTGCTGGCACAGTCGCCAGCGGGGCGGATCGTCACCGTCAGCTCCTTCGTCGCCCATGTGTTCCGGCTGGATGGCGACGCCTTCACTGCCTCCGCTGCCGCCAAGGGCGGGCTGGAGGCGCTGACTCGCTCGCTGGCCGCGCAGATGGCGCCACAGGGCATCACGGTGAATGCGGTGGTGCCGGGCTATGTGCAGAAGGATGCGGTCTCCGGCCGGTCCGCGATGGATGATGGGCGCTGGAAGCAGGCCGTCGCGCGCATCCCGCTGGGCCGGCTGGGCCGGCCTGACGACATCGCGGCGATGATCGCCCTGCTGGCCGGGCCGGAGGGCAGCTACATCACCGGCCAGGCCATCCATGTCGATGGCGGTCTGACGCTCTAGCCATTACTTGCCCTGCGCGTCCAGCAGCCGGATCAGCGCCGGGAAATAGGCCCTGCCATTGCCGGCGTCGCTGGAGCGTTTCAGCATGTCGCTGGCCAGCTGCGCGCCGTCCGCCGTTACGCCGACATCGCGGGCGAGGTCCAGCGCGTAGCTGACATCCTTCAGCGCGTAATCAGTGGGGAAAGCCTCGTCCGGGAAGCTGCGCGGCAGCATTGCCTTCATGCCGTGATTGCGAAGCGCGAAACTGTCGGAGGAGCCCTTGCTCATGGTCTCCAGCAGTACATTCTCGTCGATGCCGGCCTTGCCGCCGATCGACAGGGCCTCGGCCAACGCCACCACGGTCTGGAACAGCACCATATTGTTCATGATCTTCACGATCTGGCCGCAGCCGACCGGCCCGCACAAAGTCACCTCGCTGGCGGCGTGCTCCAGCAGCGGGCGGATTGTCCCGTAGGTCGCCTCGTCGGCGCCGACCATGATGCTGAGCGTGCCGTCGATGGCCGCCTGCCTTGTGCGCGCCACCGGCGCATCGCAGAACACCGCGCCCTTCGCCGCGAATTCTTCCGCCAGCGTGCGGGTCAGTCCGACCGGCGCGGTGGACATATCGACGATGATCTGTCCGGGCCGAGCCTTCGCCAGAAGCCCGTCCGGCGCGCGGCAGACCGCCTCCACCTCCTTGCCGCCGGGCAGCGACAGGAACAGCAGATCGACGGCATCGGCAACAGAAGCAATGCCGGGCGCCAGCCGCGCCCCGTCAGCCGCCAGCCTTTGCAGCGGCGCGTCATTCAGGTCGAAGACCAGAAAGTCCCGGCCGCTCTTGCGCAGCATGTTGCGGCAGATCGGCTCGCCCATCACGCCGAGCCCGATGAAACCCACCGTGCCCGCCTTGTCCTTGCTCATTCGCTACCCTCCCGAATTTTGAGGGCACGGTAGCGCGAGCCGATGCGCAGGGCGAGCCTCACGCCCGCATGGCAGCCTCTACAGACCAGCCTTACCGGCTGGCTGCAGCGTTGGCACTCCAGCCGCCACCCAGCGCCTTGTACAGCTCGACCGAGGCCTGCAGCCGGTCGCGCAGCGCTTCCGACTGGTCCAGCTCGGCCTGGAACAGGGTCCGCTGTGCGTCCAGCACCTCGATATAGGAGGTATAGCCGCCTTCGTACCGGTCCTCGGCCAGTTCCACGGTCCGGCGCAGCGCATCCACCTGCCCATCAATGGCGGTCAGCCTCTCGGTGCTGCCCTGCTGCTGCTCGAAAGCATCCAGCACCTCGCGGAAGGCAACGCGCACGGTCTGGCCATAGCTGATGAGGGCCTGCTGACGGCGCGCCTCACTGGCCTCCAGATTCGACTGGTTTCGGCCAAAATCGAAGATCGGCGAGGTCAGGTTCGAGGCCAGGCTCCAGATACCGTTGCCGGCATTGAACAGATCGCCCAGTTCCCGGCTCTGCTGGCCCAGCGTGCCGGTCAGCGCGATGTTCGGATAGAAGGCGGCCTTGGCCACCCCGATCTGCGCGTTGGCGGCGACCAGCTGCTGTTCGGCCTGCTGAAGGTCGGGGCGCCGGTCGAGGATCGCCGACGGCATGAAGTCCGGCACCACCGGCGGCACCGGCAGCACATCGACCGCCATGCCGCGGGCCACATCCTGCTGGATCAGGGCGCGCGGCGCGCGGCCCAGCAGCACGGAAAGCGCATTGCGCTGGATGGCGCGCTGCTGGCGCAGATTGGGAAGCTGGGCGCGCGTCGCCGCCAGCTCGGATTCGGCCTGGCGCAGCGCCAGTTCGGTGACCACGCCATTATCGTACTGGGCACGCTGCAGATCGTAGGAATCCTGCCGTGCCTTCAGCGTGCGCTCGGCGATTTCGACCTGATGATCCAGTGCCCGCAGGTTGAAATAGCCGGACGCCACATCGGCGGCGACGGAGAGCCGCACCGTATCCTGCGCCGCCTGGCTGGCGAGCAGGTCGGCACGCGCCGCCTCGTCCGCGCGGGCAAGGCGCCCCCAGAGGTCAAGCTCGTAGCTGACGACACCGGCGATGCGCAGGCTGTTCACCGGGTTCGGCGTGCTAGGCGTCGTGAAGTCGTCGCTGGTGCGCGCACGCTGGGCACCGGCTTCCGCATCCAGGCGCGGCAGCCGGTCGGCACGGGCAAAGCCGGCCAGCGCCCTTGCCTCGGCCACACGGGCCGCCGCCAGGGCGATGTCGGAGTTGGCAGCCAGCGCCTCCTCCACCAGGTCGGAGAGGACCGGATCGCCATAGGCGCGCCACCAGTAGGGATCGACCTGCGAGGCGACGACCACCGTGCTGCCCCATTGCTGCGGCATGTCGATCTCGGGGCGCTGATAGTCCGGCCCCATGGAACAGCCCGCCAGCAGCGCGGCCAGGCCGGCGGCAAGAAGGGTATTACGCATCGGCGGTCTTCTCCTGACTGCTGGTATCGTCATGCTTGGGCTTCTTCTTGGTGCGGCGTTCTGTCATCCGCGACACGAGCTTGTAGAAGGTGGGGATCAGGAAGGTGGCAAGAAAGGTCGCCGCCAGCATGCCACCGATGACGCCGGTACCGATGGAGTGGCGGCTGGCCGACCCCGCGCCGGTGCTGATCGCCAGCGGCACGCAACCCAGGATGAAGGCCAGCGAGGTCATGATGATCGGCCGGAAGCGCAGCCGCGCCCCTTCCAGCGCCGCCTGCTCGATGGACAGGCCCTCCTTGCGCTTCAGGACGGCGAACTCAACGATCAGGATGGCGTTCTTCGCCGCCAGCCCGATCAGCGTGATCAGGCCGATCTGGAAATACACATCATTCTCCAAACCGCGCAGCCAGATCGCCGTGATCGCACCGAACACGCCGAACGGCACCGCCAGCAGCACGGCAACCGGCAGCGACCAGCGCTCATACTGTGCCGCCAGGATCAGGAACACCATCACCAGACCGAACACGAAGGCGATGCCCGCCGTGCCCGCCGTGGTGCGCTCCTGATAGGCCGAGCCGGTCCAGGCGATGACATAGTCGGTGCCGAACAGCTCGGTCGCCAATTCCTCCATCACGTCGAGCGACTGGCCAGAGCTGTAGCCCGGCGCCGGCCCGCCGAGGATCTTGGCGGCCGCGAAGATGTTGAAGCGTTCGATCAGGTCCGGCCCGATCTGCCGTTCGATCTTCAGCAGCGCATCCAGCGGGATCATGCTGCCATCGCCCGAGCGCACGAAGATGTGGCGCAGATCGTCCGGCTTCTCGCGGAACTGTGCCTCGGACGACAGGTTCACGCGGTAGCTGCGGCCATAGAGCGTGAAGTCGTTCACATAGAGCGTACCCATGGTGCTCTGCATGGCATCGAAGATGTCCGGCAGCGGCACGCCAAGCGCCTTCGCCTTCTCGCGGTCCACTGTCACCTTGTACTGCGGCACGGAGGTGGAGAAGGTCGTGCTGACACCCTGCAGCTCCGGCCGCTGGCTGGCGGCCTGCACCAGCTTGTTGGCAGCTTCGGCCAGCTTCACGCTGCCCGCGCCGGTGCGGTCCTGCAGATACAGCTCGAACCCGCCGGTCATCGAGATGCCGGTGATCGGCGGCGGGTTGAAGGCCAGCACGATGGCATCGCGGACCTGGCTGCCCATGCCCATGAAGGTGCCGACCAGGTTGCGCGCGTCATTCTGCGCCTCGGTCCGTTCCGACCAGTCCTTTAGCGGCACGAAGGCGACGCCGGCGCTGGTCTTCAGGATACCGCCCGACAGGATGTCGAAGCCGGCGAAGCTGACCACATTCTGCACCGCGGGGTGCTGCAGCAGGTCGCCGCTGACCCGGTCCATAACCTTCGTGGCGCGGTCCAGCGAGGCGGCGGGCGGCAGGATGGAAACCACCATCACATAGCCCTGGTCCTCAGCCGGCACCAGCGAGCCCGGCACCTTCTCGAACAGGTGATAGGTCGCCCCCAGCACCGCCGCGAACACCAGCACCGCCATGAAGGCGCGCTTCAGGAAGAAGCGCACGCCCGCGGCATAGCCGTCGGTCAGTTTCTCGAAGGCCCGGTTGAACCAGCGGAACGGCGCCAGCGGCTCGGAATGGGTCGGCTTCAGGAACACCGCGCACAAAGCCGGCGACAAAGTCAGCGCAACAATGCCCGAAATCAGCACCGACACCGCGATGGTGATGGCGAACTGCTTGTACATCTCGCCGGCAAGGCCGCCCAGGAACCCGACCGGGATGAACACCGCGCTCAGCACCAGGACGATGGCGATGACCGGTCCGCTCACCTCCTCCATCGCCTTTAACGCGGCGTCTTTTGGGCTGAGCTTGTTCTGCGTCATGTTGCGCTCGACAT
>NZ_JAKUSO010000053.1:0-24546 GCF_022449305.1 Oceanibaculum sp.
CTTGCCGCCCGCAGCGATAGCGGCAAGGCAGGATTTCACATAGATGCGCGTTGGCGCCAGCAGCGCGGCGCCCAGCGTCTGATCCATGTCGAACGGGGCGGGGAATTCGTAATCGACGCCCAGATCGGCGACCACGCGGCGCACCAGCGAATAGCCGTTGGAATGCACGCCGCTGGAGGCGAGGCCGAGCAGGATATCGCCCTCGGCGGCGCCGTCGCCCGTCAGCAGCCGGTCGCGTTCGACGGCGCCCACGGCAAAGCCGGCAAGGTCGTAGTCGCCCTTGCCATACATGCCCGGCATCTCCGCTGTCTCGCCGCCGATCAGTGCGCAGCCGGCCTGCCGGCAGCCCTCGGCGATGCCGGACACGACATCGCGCGCGACCGCCGGCTCCAGCTTGCCGGTGGCGTAGTAATCCAGGAAGAACAGCGGCTCCGCACCCTGCACGACAAGATCGTTCACGCACATGGCGACCAGATCGATACCGACCGTCGCATGATGGCCGCTGTCGATGGCCACCTTCAGCTTGGTGCCCACACCGTCGGTCGCGGCGATCAGGATCGGGTCGGTGAAGCCGGCGGCCTTCAGGTCGAAGGCCGCGCCGAACCCGCCCAGCGCCGCATCGGCCCCGCGCCGCGCCGTGGATTTGGCCAGCGGCTTGATCGCCTCGACCAGCGCGTCACCGGCATCGATATCGACACCCGCATCGCGGTAGGTGAGGGTGTTTCGGCCGGCCTTCTGGTCCTTGGAGGCCTGGTTGGTGGTGTCGTCACCCGCCATCGGATATAAGCCCTTGCGATGGGGTGCTCTTCGCCCCCATTTTGCGAAGTAAGTGGATCAAGCGCCGCGTCTGGCCGTTATGACCCCAAGAGGGCCGTGCCGGAGCGTCGGGCGGCCAGACAATAACGAATACGGGACGCTTTGCAATGGTGCATCGCCACAGGGTTTCGACCCACCTCGTTCTGATCGGCCTGCTGGCTCTTGGCGGACTTCTGGCCGGGGCCGGGACGGCTGCCGCGCAGTCGGCTGCCAGGCTTTATACGGTGGAGGGCGTGCCGGTCGATGTGACAGCCGGCAGCGCCGTTGCCGCGCGCGAGCAGGCCTATGCGGAAGGCCAGCGCGCCGCCTTCAGGATGCTGCTGGAGAAGCTGACGCCGGAATCGGTGCACGGCAGGCTGCCAGCCGCTCCGTCCGGTGCGGCGCTGGATACTCTGGTGCAGGGCTTCGAGGTGCGCGACGAGCGGGCCTCTGGCGTGCGCTATATCGCCAAAATGGTGGTGCGCTTCAACCCGGCCGAGATTCAGGCCCTGCTGGCGCGCGCCGACCTCCCGTCGGTGACGACACCCAGCCAGCCGGTGCTGGTGCTGCCGCTCTGGCAGTCGCCGGACTCCGGCATGCTGCTGTGGGAAGACCCGAATCCCTGGCGTGACGCCTGGGAGCGCGCCAGCCTCGGCCAGAGCCTCGTGCCGGTCCTGGTGCCGCTGGCCGATACCGCCGATCTGGTCGGCCTGTCGGCAGAGCAGGCGGAGACCGGTGATCGCGAGCGGCTGTCTGCCATGGCGCGGCGCTATGGCGCGGTGGCGAGCCTGGTGGCCATTGCCAGCCCGGCAGAATCCGGCGGGCAGCAGGCGCTCGATATCCGTTTCACCCGTTACGATGCCGCGGGCGAGCCGGAAACACGCAGCGAACGCGTCACCGCCGCTTCCGGGGAGACCGGGTCGGAGATGTTCGCGCGCGCCGTGCGTCAGGTTTCCAGCCGCCTGGATGAAGCCTGGAAGAATGCGACCGCCGTTAGGCCGGGCCTGGAAAACCGGCTGGCGGTTGTCACCGCTGTCTCGGGGCTGGAGGAATGGACGGCGCTGCGCCGCAAGCTGGCCGAGATCGGCATGATCCGCCGCCAGGACCTCGTCGCCCTGTCGCGTGGCGAGGCCGAGATCGTGCTGTGGTATGCCGGCCAGCCCGAACAGCTGCGCGTCGCCCTGGCACAGCGCGGCCTGTCCCTGGCTTCTGATCCGCTTGCGGCGGGAGGTTCTGCCTGGCGTCTCTCGGCGCAATGACGGCTGACGCCCGGCAGGCGGCTGTGCGACAGTGCCGTGTACCCTCTGGAGGCCCTCCCGGTGTCCTTCTTCTATGTGCTGCCCAACCTGATCAGCCTCGCCCGCATCGGCATCGTGCCGGTGGTGATCTGGGCGCTGCTCGACAGCCGTGGCGATCTGGCGCTCTGGCTGTTCCTGCTGGCCGGCCTCAGCGACGCGGTGGACGGCTATCTCGCCCGGCGGTTCAATGCACGGACGGAGTTTGGCGGCTATATCGACCCGATTGCCGACAAGGCGCTGCTGATGTCGGTCTATGTGACGCTGGGCTATCTGGGCTCGCTGCCGAACTGGCTGGTCATTCTGGTGGTGTTCCGGGATGTGCTGATCGTGGGCGGTGTCATCCTGCTGCAGACAATGGGATATAAGGTGGCGATGGCGCCCTTGCTGATTTCCAAGGTCAATACGGCGGCGCAGGTCGGGCTCGTTCTGGTCGTGCTGGGCGGCAAGGCGCTGGCACAGCCGGACTATCCCTGGATTGCCGGCTGGCCGGTTGAGGCGATGACCGTGCTGGTTGCCTGTACCACGCTGTTTTCCGGGGCTGCCTATGTCTGGATATGGGGCAGCCGCGCCATGGTGGGAGAACGCCAGTAATGACCCTTCGGCAACGCGCGAGCTTCTGGCTGCTGGCGATCCTCGCGCTCATGGCGGCGCTGTATCTGCTGGGCGACATCCTGCTGCCCTTCGTCGCCGGCATGGCGGTCGCCTATTTCCTCGATCCTGTCGTGGACCGGATGGAACGGGTGCGGCTGCCGCGCTGGCTGGGCACCATGCTGGCGCTGCTGCTGTTCTTTGCCTTCTTCGTCCTGCTTGTCATCCTGCTGGTGCCGCTGCTGCACGATCAGGCGGTCCGGCTGGGCGAGCGGCTGCCGGGCTAGCTGGACGTGCTGTACGAAAGGCTGACGCCGCTGGTGGCGGAGGTGCAGCGCCGGCTGGCGGACAAGCCGGACAGCGGCATGTCGGATATTCTCGGTTCCTCCGGCGCGGTGCTGAAATGGGCGGCGGGTGTCGTCGGCAATGTCATCAGCGGCGGTGCGGCGGTCGCCAATATCCTGTCGCTGATCCTCATCACGCCCATCGTCGCCTTCTATCTGCTGCGCGACTGGGACCGCATCGTCGAGCGGGTGGATGGCTGGCTGCCGCGCGAGCAGACACCGACCATCCGCGACCTTGCCCGGCAGATCGACGAAACCCTGTCCGGCTTTGTGCGCGGCCAGGCGATGGTCTGTCTGCTGCTGGGGCTGTTCTATGCCATCGGCCTGACGCTGGTCGGCTTGGATTTCGGTCTGGTCATCGGCCTGTTTGCCGGGGTGATCTCCTTCATTCCCTTCGTCGGCTCCATTGTCGGCGGGATCGCCAGCATCGGCCTGGCGCTGGTGCAGTTCGGCGACCTGACCTGGGTGATCGCGGTGGCGGCGATCTTCGTCGCCGGCCAGGCCATCGAGGGCAATCTGCTGACGCCGAACCTGGTTGGCGACAAGGTGGGGCTGCATCCGGTCTGGGTGATGTTCGCGCTGCTGGCAGGCGGTGCGCTGTTCGGCTTTGTCGGCGTGCTGGTTGCTGTGCCGGTCGCCGCCGTGGTCGGCGTCATGGCGCGCTTTGCCATCCAGCAATATCTGCAAAGCCCGCTCTACGAGCATCGCGGCCGCCCGGTACCGGGGCAGAAGATACAGGCTGACGATCTGTCGAACGACGATTTACCATGAAACAGCTTGCCTTCGATCTGCCGTACCGGCCCGCGCTGGGGCGGGAGGATTTTCTCGTGGCCGACAGCAACGCAGACGCCGTCGCCTGGCTGGATCGCTGGCCGGACTGGCCGCGTGTCGGCCGGCTGCCTCATGCGCTGGTGATCTATGGTCCGGCGGGTTGCGGCAAGACGCATCTGGCCTCGGTCTGGCAGAGCATCAGCGGTGCCCGGCGCACCGATGCCTCGGCGGTGACGCAGGCGGCGGTACCGGCGCTGCTAGGTGAGGCGACCGCCCTGGTGCTGGACAATGCCGACCGGGTGTCGGATGAGCGCGGCCTCTTGCATCTGCTTAACCTGCTGGGGGAACGCGACGGCCATCTGCTGCTGACCATGCGTGACGCGCCTGCGCGGCTGGCGGCGCGGCTGCCCGACCTGCATTCCAGGCTGGCAGCCCTGCCGGCGGTGGGGCTGGGCGCGCCGGACGAGCCGCTGCTGGCGGCTGTCATGGTAAAGCTGTTCGCCGACCGTCAGCTCATGGTAAGTCAGGACCTTGTGCAGTTTCTGCTGCCCCGCATCGAACGTTCCTTCGCCTCCCTGCGCGCCATCGTTGACCGGCTGGACCGGGCGGCGCTTGCCTCCCGGCGCAACATCACGGTGCCGCTGGCGCGCGAAATCCTCTCGCAGGATTGGCCGGAGGAAACGGACATGCCGGCGCGGCGGGACGATGACAATAAACAGGAAGGAAACTGATCCATGGATATGGGTATCAAGGGCCGCAAGGCGATTGTCTGCGCCTCCAGCAAGGGGCTGGGCAAGGGCTGCGCGCTGGCGCTGGCCGGCGAGGGGGTGGAACTGGTGATCTCCGCCCGCGGCGCGGAAGCACTGGAGGCCACCGCCGAGGAAATCCGCAAGGAGACCGGCGCCAAGGTGACCGCAATTGCCTGCGACGTCACCACCCCGGAAGGCCGGGCCAAGCTGCTGGCGGCCTGCCCGAACCCGGACATTCTGGTGAACAATGCCGGTGGCCCGCCGCCGGGCGATTTCCGCGACTGGTCGCTGGACGACTGGAACAAGGCGATTAACGACAACATGCTGACGCCGATCGAGCTGATCAAGGCGACGGTGGACGGCATGATCTCGCGCAAGTTCGGGCGCATCGTGAACATCACCTCGGCCTCGGTGAAGTCGCCGATTCCGATCCTCGGCATGTCGAATGGCGCGCGCGCCGGCCTGACCGGCTTCGTCGCCGGCCTGTCGCGGCAGATCGTGAAGCATAATGTGACGATCAACAATCTGCTGCCCGGCCCGTTCGAGACCGACCGCGTGCGCAAGACGGCCGAGGGTGCCGCCAAGCAGGCTGGCAAGAGCATCGATGAGGTGCTGGATTCCCGCCGTCAGCAGAATCCGGCCGGCCGGTTCGGCACTATCGAGGAATTCGGCGTTGCCTGCGCCTATTTCTGCAGCAGCCATTCCGGCTTCGTCACTGGGCAGAACCTGGTGATGGATGGCGGCGCCTATAACGGCACGCTGTAAGCCGAAAACTTCACGAAACCGTCACGCTGCGGGGCCGGGGCTTGCATGACACTGCCCCGGCCCCGTGCTATTTGAAGAGGTAGGATACGGCCCGGTTGCCGCCAGCACTATGGAATGGAGGAGACAGACGTGACGACAGCCGAGATCGAGACTGCCGACGCGGTGGATATCCATTCCCCCAAGCGGTTTTTCAACCGTGAACTGTCCTGGCTGGGCTTCAACGGCCGGGTTCTGGAAGAGGCGGGGAACACGAAGCACCCGCTGCTGGAACGGCTGCGCTTCCTGTCGATTTCCTCCTCCAACCTCGACGAGTTCTACATGGTCCGCGTCGCCGGCCTGAAGGGCCAGGTCGAGGCGAATGTGAATACACAGAGTCAGGACGGGCTGACCCCGGCGCAGCAGCTGGATGCGATCTGGCAGGCCACCGCAAAGCTGGTGACCGAGCAGCAGAGCTGCTGGCGCGCGTTGCGTGAGGAGCTGCGGTCGGTCGGCCTCGCCGTGATCGAGTGGGCGCAGGTCAGCCGGACCGACCAGAAATGGCTGGAACGCTATTTCATGGAACAGGTATTCCCGACGCTGACGCCGCTGGCGGTCGATCCGGCGCATCCCTTCCCATTCCTGCCGAACAAGGGCAAGGCCATCGTGCTGCAGCTGCAGCGTGGTTCCGACAAGCGCCGGCTGGAGGCGCTGGTACCGATGCCGCCGCAGATCGGCCGTTTCATCCGCCTGCCGGGGGCGGCGATCCGCTTCCTGCCGCTGGAACATCTCATCGTGCAGTTCTACGAGAAGCTGTTCCCGGGGTTCGAGCTGCTGGGCAGCGGCATCTTCCGCGTGCTGCGCGACAGCGAAATGGAAATCGACGAGGAGGCGGAAGATCTGGTCCGCCTGTTCGAGAGCGCCCTGCGCCGGCGCCGGCGCGGCAGCGTGATCCGGCTGACCGTGAATGGCAGCATGCCGGACGATCTGCGCGGCTTCGTCGTCGATCAGCTAGGGGTGGGGCCGCAGGATGTGTTCTCGTTGGAGGAGATGATCGGCATCGACGATCTGTCGCAGCTGATTGTTTCGGAGCGCAGCGATCTTCTGTTCAAGCCGTTCAATGCCCGGTTCCCCGAACGTATCCGCGATTTCGGCGGCGATTGCTTCGCGGCGATCCGGCACAAGGACATTGTGGTGCATCACCCGTTCGAGAGCTTCGACGTGGTGGTGCAGTTCTTGCGCCAGGCCGCGCGCGACCCGGCGGTCATCGCGATCAAGCAGACGCTGTACCGCACCTCGCAGGACTCGCCCATCGTGAAGGCGCTGATCGAGGCGGCCGAGAGCGGCAAGTCGGTCACCGCGATGGTGGAGCTGAAGGCGCGCTTCGACGAGGAGGCGAATATCCGCTGGGCGCGCGATCTGGAGCGCGCCGGCTGCCAGGTGGTCTATGGCTTCATGGACCTTAAGACCCACGCCAAGGTCTCTCTGGTGGTGCGCCGCGAAGGCGGCAGCTTGCGCTCCTACTGCCATTTTGGCACCGGCAATTATCATCCGGTGACGGCCAAGATTTACACCGACCTGTCCTTCTTCACCTGCGATCCGGAGCTGTGCCAGGACGCCGCCAGCGTGTTCAACTTCATGACCGGCTATGCCCAGCCGGCGAAGCTGTCGAAGCTGGCGATGGCGCCGTTCAGCCTGCGCGATACCCTGCTGGCGCAGATCCGCAACGAGGTGCGCAATGCCAAGGCGGGCAAGCCGGCAGGCATCTGGGTGAAGCTGAACTCGCTGGTCGATGAGAAGCTGATCGATGCGCTCTACGGTGCCTCGCAGGCCGGTGTGCCGGTCGAGCTGGTAATCCGCGGCATCTGCTGTCTGCGCCCCGGCATCAAGGGGCTGTCGGAGAATATCCGGGTGAAGAGCATCGTCGGCCGCTTCCTGGAGCATGGCCGGATCGCCTGCTTCGCCAACGGCCATCCGATGCCCTCGCCGGAGAACAAGCTGTTCATCTCCTCGGCCGACTGGATGCAGCGGAACATGGACCGCCGTGTCGAGACGCTGGTGCTGATCGACAACCCCACGGTGCATGAGCAGATCCTCGACCAGATCATGGTCGCCAACCTGAAGGATGTGCAGCAAAGCTGGCGTCTGCGCCCCGATGGCACCTACAGCCGCCTGTCCGCCGGGGAGGGGGATTTCAACGCCCATCACTACTTCATGACGAATCCAAGCTTGTCGGGCCGGGGCAGTGCCCTTAAGAAGTCGCAACCACTGCCGCGTTTGGTGGTGAGCTGATCCGCATCGGAACGCGACTTAGGACGCAATGCAGGAAAAACGGATCGACGGTCCGGCTTCCGGGCTGAATACCGGCACGTTTGGAACCGGTGGCCATGTCGGTGTCATCGACATCGGTTCCAACTCCATCCGCCTCGTGGTCTATGACCGGCTGGAACGCGGCTTTCTGCCGCTGTTCAACGAGAAGGCGCTTTGCGGCCTCGGCAAGGGGCTGAGCGAGACAAACCAGCTTTCGGAAGAGGGCGTGACGGCTGCCTTCGACAGTCTGGCGCGCTTCGCCGCCGTGGCGCGCGGCATGGAGGTCACCACGCTGCATGTGCTGGCGACCGCCGCCGTGCGCGATGCCGGCAACGGGGCCGCTTTCGTCGAGGAGGTGGAGCGCCGGCTGGGCTTCGATATCCGCATTCTCTCAGGCACGGAGGAAGCACGGCTGTCGGCACTGGGCGTGTTGTGCGCGATGCCGCAGGCCGATGGCATGGCCGGCGATCTCGGCGGCGGCAGCATGGAGCTGGTCGATCTGCGTGTCGGCAATATCGGCCAGCAGACGACCCTGCCGCTGGGGCCCTTGCGGCTGGCTGCGCTGGACGGGGCGCCGAACCGCAAGAAGCTGATCGCCCATATCGACCAGCATTTGTCCAGCGTGCCCTGGCTGTCCGGCCTGAAGGGGCGGCCGCTCTATGCCGTTGGCGGCGGCTGGCGCTCCATCGCCAAGGCGCATATGGAGATGAGCAGCTATCCGCTGCACATCCTCCATGAATATCGCCTGCAGACACCGGTACTGGTGGAATTCCTCGACCGGTTGCAGCAGATCGGGAAGTCCGACCTGAAAGCCATCAATGGCGTTTCCAAGCGCCGGCTGGACACCATCCCGATGGCGGCGTTGCTGATGCGCCGGCTGCTGACGCTGGCCGAACCATCGAGCGTGGTCTTCTCCGCCTATGGCCTGCGCGAGGGTTGCCTGTTCGACCTGCTGCCGGACGCCGACAAGGCGCTGGACCCGCTGATCGAATCGGCACGCAAGATCGCTGCTGCTGCCGGGCGTTTTCCGCCGCATGGCGAGGAACTGCTGGACTGGACGGCGCCGCTGTTTCCCGACGACACGCCGCTACGCCGACGGCTTCGCCACGCTGCCTGCATCCTGTCGGATACCGCTTGGGCGGAACATCCCGACTACCGCGCGGAAAACGCCTTCTGGAAGGTGCTGCGCGCGCCGATCCCGGGATTCGACCATGCCGGCCGGGCCTTCGTCGCGCTGGCGCTGATGGCGCGCTATGTCGGCAATATCGACCTTCCAGCGGCGGAGATCGCGAAGAAGCTGCTGGACAAGGAGCAGGCCCAGCAGGCGCTTGTGCTGGGTGTCGCCTTGCGCCTGGCGCACACCTTCACCGGCGGTGCGCCCGGCATCCTGCGCGATACGCCGCTGCGGCCGGGGCTGGGCAAACTGCAGTTCGCCATTGCCCCGGCGCATGCCGCGCTGGGCGGCGATGTGGTGAAGCGGCGGCTCGAGTCGCTGGCCGCCGCCCTGGGTCAGGCCGGAGAGATCATCTTCCTGCCGTGATGTCTTATCCGGTCAGTCCGGGCGGTTCATCACGAAGACCTCGTTCACCACGGCATATTCCATGTAGCCAAGGCGCGAGATCGGGCGGAACCGCGTCACATCGACGAAGCCCTTCTCGTTGATGACCTCGTCGGCAATGTGAATGCCGACCACGCGGCCGAAGATCACGTAATTGCCGCGCTCCGGGTCCCAGCTCGGCATCTTCACGGTCTGCAGATACTTGCATTCCAGATGCACCGGGGAGCCTTTCACGCGCGGCGGCTTCACCATGCTGGAGGGCAGCATCTCCAGCCCGGCAGCCTCGAACTCGTTCTGCCCGGCAGGCAGACCGGCGGAGGAGATATTCATCTCGTTGCGCAGATCGAAGGTCGCCATGTTGACCACGAACTCGCCGGTTTTCTCGGCATTGCCATGGCTGTCCTTGAAGGCCGGCGCTTCCGGGCGCAGGCCGGCGGCGAACATCACGCAGGGCGGGTCGGACGCAACGGCGTTGAAGAAGCTGTAGGGGGCGAGGTTGGGGCGGCCATCCTCGTCCAGCGTGGAAATCCAGCCGATCGGCCGCGGCACCACCAGCGATTTGAACGGGTCGCGCGGCAGGCCGTGATTCTTCTTGTCGGGTTCGTAGAACATAAGGGGAGTCGCTCCTGAGATGGGAGGCCGGTGCCTGCCGGACGGCGGCGCAGCCAACGAGATGGCAAGAGAGTAGCGAGGCGGAAGCGGGGAGGCCAGAGGCTATTGGTGGCCGATGGTATGCATGCCTGCGCTATGCGTCCTTGCCTCGCCGGTCGGCAATCCTATAGAACTGGAGCCAGCGTTGGTTCCCGCAAGGGATGAAAAGGGAACGCGGTGCGTCTGGCCCCGGCCGGGCAATGCCGCGACTGTCCCCGCAACTGTAAGCGGCGAGTGCCGGTCCAAACAGGCCACTGGGAAACCGGGAAGGCAGGATCGGTGCAGCGACCCGCAAGTCAGGAGACCTGCCAGCGCGAGCACGTCCCGCGACCGTCGATCGGGGTGAATCGTCGGAACGGCTGTCCGCAGCGGTGACGCCATTCCATTGGCCGGGTTGCCGGGGGCGGAAGGGTTATGGGCTGTCGCGGGTCTTACTCTCTCCATCATGGGGCATTCATTCCCCTTCCGGTGTCGCGCAACCTGCTTTCGCGTCATCTCTCGGTGGGGTTCCCATGTCTTTCCGTTCTTATCTGCTGATCGGCAGCGCCCTCTGCGCTGCCGCACTTCCCGCTGCCGCCGTCCGCGCGCAGACCCAGCCCGGCGACAGCGTCGCCCAGCTCATGCCGCACATCGTCATCACCGCGACTCGCGCCGAAACCGAGCTGGAGCGCGTACCGGCCCGGGTCACGGTGATCGACCGCGAGGCCATTGACCGTGGCGGCTACCAGAGCGTGGAGGAGGCGCTGCGCACCGTGCCCGGTATCTCCGTCGTGCGTCTTGGCGGGCCGGGTCAGCAGACCTCCGTCTTCATGCGCGGCGCCAACAGCGACCATGTGCTGGTGCTGGTCGATGGCGTACCGGTGAACGACCCCTCGGGGGCGGGCGGCGCCTATAATTTCGGCGACGATCTGGTCGGTGACCTTGAGCGCATCGAGGTAGTGCGCGGCCCGGTTTCCAGCCTCTATGGCAGCAACGCTATCGGCGGCGTCATCAATCTGATCACCCGTGCGCCGTCCCGGAAGAAAGCTGAAATCTTCGGCCAGGCCGCCGGAGGCAGCCACGGCACGGCGCAGGCACAGGCGGGTCTGCGCGGCCGCTCGGATGGTTTCGACTATATGGTCAGCGCCGAGCATTTCCGCACCGACGGCGTCAACCTCTCGCCCTCCCGGATCGCCCGCAACACCGGGGAGGAGGATGGCTCCGAGATCACCACGCTGACCGGCAAGCTGGGCTATGACATTGGCAATGCCGGGCGGGTGGACGCGCTGCTGCGCTATCGCCGCAACGAATTCGACCTCGACAATGTACCCTATGACGAGCCGAACTACAGCGGCGAGAACGAGCATTTTCTCTACAAGCTGGGCGCAGAGGCCTATCTGCTCGACGGTAGCCTGACCTCACGAGTCGATGTCGGGCAGAGCCGCCACGACCGGAGCTTCACCAACCGGCCGGATGCCTTCAGCGCCAACCTGACCGACGACAGCTACGAATCGGTGCGCAGCTTCGCCGAGATGCAGAACACCTATCGCCTCGGCGATCTGGCGGGCCTGCGCGATACGGTGCTGGTCTTCGGCGGCAGTGCCGCGCGCAGCACGGTGGAGACCAGCACCAATTCGGTCAGCGTCTGGGGGCCGTTCACCCAGTCCCTCGATGCCGATTCCAATGACTATGCGCTCTACACCAACCTTCAGGCGCGGGTGACCGAGCGCATCGATGTGACCGCCGGGCTGCGCTATGACCTGCCGGACGATTACGGCAATACCCTGACCTACCGGATCGGCGCGGTGGTCGCCGTGCCGGAAATCCTGACGCGGTTTTCCGGTGCGGTCGGCACCGCCAACAAGCCGCCGACCCTCTATGACCGCTATGGCGTGGACAATTACGGCTATCGCGGCAACACCGGCCTGAACCCGGAGGAATCCGTCTCCTGGGAGGTTGGGTTCGAGACCGATTTGCCGGTGCGCGGGCGGGCGCAGGCGGTTAGCTTCGGGGCGACCTATTTCAAGACCGACACCGAGAATCTGATCACCAACGATTTTGCCCTGCAGACCGTGGTGAATATCGGCGAGGCGTCGAGCGAGGGGGTGGAGACGTTCCTCACCCTGCGCCCGGCGGACTGGATCGAGACCCGTCTGACCTATACCTGGATGCAGGCCCGCAACGAGGATACTGGCCAGCTGCTGCTGCGCCGTCCACGCCATCAGGGGGCGCTTGCGGTCGATCTGAAGCCGGCGCGGGACTTCAGTTTCGGGCCGGAGCTGGTCTATGTCGGCAGCCGGCTGGACGTGGCCTATGACGATGCCGGCAATTTCCTCGGCAACCGCCCGAACGGCTCCTACACGCTGGTCAACCTGTCGGGTGCCTACCAGCTGCGCGAGGATGTCTCGCTGTTCGGCAAGGTCTACAATTTGTTCGACCGCGAGTATGAGCCGTCGAACGGCTTTGCCGGGCGCGGCCTGACCGCGCTGGTCGGGGTGCGCAGCAGCTTCTGATCCGCGGCTTCCGGCGATTTTTCGGGGACCGCCTGCCGGCCCGCCGGTTTTCCGTTTGCCCAATCGGGTCAAACCCGGTAGGTAAGCGGGCGGTTTCTCGAAGAACCCGGAGGATACAGGTGACGGCGCAAAACGCCGGCGATACCGGCCCGCGCGCGCTGCTTCCCAACGGCCTGCGCGATGTGCTGCCGCCCGAAGCGGCCCAGGAATCCGAAGCTGTCCGGACGCTGCTGGATTATATGCGCGGCTATGGCTACCAGCTGGTGAAGCCGCCTTTGGTCGAATTCGAGGCCAGCCTGCTGGACGGCGCCAGCCCGAAGATGGGCACCCGCATTTTCCGTGTCATGGACCCGGTCTCGCAGCGCATGATGGGCGTGCGTGCGGACATGACCATGCAGATCGCGCGCATTGCTACTACACGGCTGGCTAATGCGGCGCGGCCGCTGCGCCTGTCCTATGCCGGCGAGGTGCTGCGCGTGCTGGGCTCCCAGCTGTCGCCGGAGCGGCAGTTCGTGCAGGTCGGCGCGGAGCTGATCGGCAGCCCGTCCGCCGCCGCTGACGCGGAAATCTGCGTCATGGCGCTGGAAGCGCTGGCCGCCGTCGGTGTGCGCAATGCCTCCATCGACCTGATGATGCCCACGCTTGTGCCGGCGGTCTGCGCTGCCGCCGGGCTGGACGCCCCTGGCATCGTGCGTATCCGCGCTGCCCTTGACCGCAAGGACGCAGCGGAGGTCGCCGCTGTCGGCGGGGCCGTCGGCAGTGTGCTGGCAGAGCTGTTGCAGGCCAGCGGCCCGGTGAACCGCGCCTTCGAGAAGCTGGCAGGCCTCGATCTGCCGCCCGCCGGGCAGGAGGTGCTGGCCCGGCTGCGCCAGGTCGTCGACCTGATGCGCGCCGCCCGTCCGGATGTCACCATCACCGTCGATCCGGTGGAGAATCGCGGCTTCGAATATCATACCGGCATCAGCTTCAGCCTGTTCGCGCGCGGCATTCGCGGCGAGCTGGGGCGGGGCGGGCGCTATCTGGCCGGCGCATCGCGCGAGCCCGCCACCGGCTATACGCTCTATATGGACACCGTGATGCGCGCCCTGCCGGCGCTGGAGAATGGCCGCCGGCTGTTCCTGCCCTATGGGACGCCGCGCGCCGAAGCCGTCCGTCTGGCCGGAGAGGGCTGGACGGTCGTCACAGGGCTTGAACCGGCAGCCGACAGCCAGGCGGAGGCGCGGCGGCTGGCCTGCAGCCACTGGCTGCATGGCGACAGTATTTCGCCTGTCGCGTCCTAGTTCGTCACGCGTCAGACTATCCTCAGCAACGCAAGAAACCGCGAGTAAGCAGCATGTCCAACGTTACGGTCATCGGCGCCCAGTGGGGCGATGAAGGCAAGGGCAAGATCGTCGATTGGCTCTCCGAGCGCGCCGATGTCGTGGTGCGCTTCCAGGGCGGCCACAATGCCGGTCATACCATTGTCTGCGGCAACCAGACCTACAAGCTCAGCCTGCTGCCCTCGGGCGTCGTGCGCGGCAAGCTGTCGATCATCGGCAATGGCGTGGTGGTCGATCCCTGGGCGCTGCTGCGCGAGATCGAGACGGTGCGCGCGCAGGGGCTGAACATCACCCCCGACACGCTGAAGGTTGCCGATAATGCGGCGCTGATCCTGCCGCTGCACCAGCGCATCGACCAGGCGCGCGAGGAGGCGAAGGGCGCGCGCAAGATCGGCACCACCGGCCGCGGCATCGGCCCGGCCTATGAGGACAAGGTCGGCCGTCGCGCCATCCGCATCTGCGATCTGGCGGAGCCGGAGACGCTGGCCGAGAAGGTCGATGACCTGGTTGCCCACCACAACGCCTTCCTGCGCGGCCTTGGCGTCGAGGAGGTCGATGCCGCTGAGCTTCTGGCCGCGCTGAAGGAGATCGCGCCGAAGCTGCTGCCCTATGCGCACAGTGTCTGGCGCCACCTGGAGGAAGCCCGCAAGCAGAGCAAGCGTGTGCTGCTGGAAGGCGCACAGGGCACCATGCTGGATATCGACCACGGCACCTATCCCTATGTGACCTCCTCCAATACAGTGGCGGGGCAGGCGTCCAGCGGTGCCGGCATCGGGCCGAGCCATGTCGGTTATGTGCTGGGCATCACCAAGGCCTATACGACGCGCGTCGGCTCCGGCCCGTTCCCGACCGAGCAGGAAAACGAGATTGGCCAGCGCCTGGGCGAGCGCGGCCGTGAGTTCGGCACCGTTACCGGACGCAAGCGGCGCTGCGGCTGGTTCGATGCCGTGATGGTGCGTCAGGCCGTGAAGGTCGGCGGTATCGACGGCATCGCGCTGACAAAGTTGGACGTGCTGGACGGGCTGGAGGAGATCAAGGTCTGTGTCGGCTACCGCCATGACGGGAAGGAGTACGATCATTTCCCGGCCGGCAAGGAGCTGCAGGCGAAGGTCGAGCCGATCTACGAGAGTTTCGAGGGCTGGCAGGAGAGCACGCAGGGCGCGCGCAGCTACAAGGAACTGCCGGCCACCGCGATCAAGTACATCCGCCGCATCGAGGAGCTGATCGAGGCGCCGGTGGCGCTGCTCTCCACCAGCCCGGATCGCGATGATACGATCCTTATGAAAGATCCTTTTGCGGATTAAAGCCGTTTCCGTCATCCGGTTTCAGCTTTGAAGGCGATGTGAAGTTTTATCGTGGGGATCGTCCTGTAAGTGTTAACATAAAGAAAACATCGGTTTGACGGATGAGGTAGGCGGATGGCCGAAGCTGCGGCAAACGGCAAGCTGACGCTGAAGGGGCGGTACGAGATCGTCACGGACGACCCCTTGCCGGCCTTCGATTCGCCGCGCGCCAAGGCCTATAATGTCATCGATACGCAGGGCGACCGGCCGCTTCCGCTGATGGGGCTGTTGCTGGACCGCCGTCTTCCGGTCCGGCTGTCGGCACTGGACGAGATGCGGGAATGCCGCTTGCCGGGCCTGCTGACGCTGCTCGATTCCGGGCAGACCGGCCGACGCGGCGATGCGTACCGGCAGATGTGCCTGATCTACGAACGGCCATCAGGTCCACGGCTGACGGCAAGTGAGGAGACCTCCTTCAAGCCGTTTCCGGAAGAGGCGATGGAGCGCCAGATCCTGCCGCGCATGCTGCCGGTGCTGAAGGAACTGCAGGCGCGCAACGTCACCCATCGCGCCATCCGGCCGTCCAACCTGTTTCATTCCGGGGACAACAGGGGGCTGGTGCTGGGCGAATGCTTTTCCGCGCCGCCGGCGGCCGACCAGCCTGACTTTCTGGAGTCCATCGAAAGCGCCATGGCGGATCCGCTTGGCCGGGGCGATGGCGAGCATACCGACGATTACTACGCGCTGGGCGTGACCATCCTGTGCCTGCTGCTGGGCAAGAAGCCCGAGATGGAGGGAAGCAATAACGACCTGCTGCATCTGAAAATGGAACTGGGCTCGTTCTCCGCCCTTGCCGGCCGCTATACAATGTCGCTGCCCATTGTGGAAATGCTGCGCGGCCTGCTGAATGACGATCCGCGCGAACGCTGGGGCATCACCGACCTGGAGCACTGGCTGGCTGGCCGGCACCGCAAGACCCAGCGTGGCAAGCTGCCGCTGAAGGCGGCGCGCGCCATCACCATCGGCAAGGCGGAGTGCGTGACCAGCCAGTCGGCTGCCTTCCGGCTGTCGCTGGACTGGGAAAGCGGCGCCCAGATGGTGCGCAGCCAGTCCTTCGACAATTGGCTGCGCCGCAGCCTGCATGCCGAGGATCTTGCCAAGTCTCTCCAGGGCATTGTCGGCGGTACCGGGCCGGAACCGGCGGATGCCAAGGCCCTGTCGCGCGCCTGCATGGTGCTGTTCCCGTCCTCGCCGATCAGCTTCAAGGGCATCAGTGTCAACCCGGACGGTATTGCCTACATTGTGCCGGCAAGCGCTGGCAGCCAGGCCCAACGGCAGAAGCTGGGAGAATTGCTGGCGGCCAAGGTGCCCTCAACCTGGTTCGCCACCAACACGGCGCAGCGTACTGATTTCGCGCGGCTGCAAAGCCTGCTGGATCGCATGGCCACGCTGATGGCGCAGACCGGGCCAGGCTTTGGCTATGAACGCATCATCTATGAGCTGAGCCCCTCGATCCACTGCCTCAGCCCGCTGATTGAAAGCCGGCTTGTCGTGAATTACGAGGATCTGCTGCCGGCGATGGAGGCGGCGGTTTCCGAGCGCCTGCCGTCGCATGAGCCGCTGGACCGGCACACGGCGGCCTTCATCGCCTCGCGCTGCCGGCAGGTCACCGACCGCTGGATACGGCCGCTGGCGGCAGAGGCGGACGGTTTCGCGCGCATCGTGGCACAGGTCCGGCTAATGGCGTTCGTGCAGGGGCTGTCGAGCAACGGCCCGTTGCCGAACCTCTGCCGCTGGCTGGAAATCCATCTGCGCCCGGTGCTGAGCCAGTTTCATAACCTGAAACGCCGCAAGCAGATGCTGAGCGAGTTGGAGGTAGCGGCGAAATCAGGCATCATTGGCAAGATGATGGTCCTGGTGGAGGATAATCAGGCCCGCGCCAAGGACGAGCAAGGATATCGGGCCGCGATTGCAAGCTTCGGGCGGGCCGACATGCAGGTGAAGCAGCTGCAGAACGAGGCGAACTACATGGAATATACGGCCAGACTGCTGGGCGAACAGGTGTCGGCCGTTGCCAGCGGCGTCATCGGCGGCCTGGCCTCTGTGGCGATTCTGGCATTCTATATGATATGACGAACGCAGATCGATCGGCACCGCACCCATGAGTGACAAGGCAAAGGCGAAAGCCAAGGCGCCCGCCGGCGGTGCCCGGCGGCCAGGGGCTAAGGACAAGCAGCAGAGCCGTGGTGGCTGGAAGCTGCTGATGCTGGTCACGGTGCTGGGGCTGGGGCTGGCGGTGCTGCCCACCATGGTGGTCGCGGCAGTCGGCATGTTACCGACGCTGGTCGCCTATATCGTCGATGGCCGGCGTGAGAAATACGCGGCCTTCTCGGTCGGCTGCATGAATTTCTGCGGCGTGCTGCCCTTCATGCTGCAATTGTGGACGCAGGAGCACAGCTTCACGATGGCGTGGCGGATTGTCGGCGATCCGGTGTCCTGGCTGGTGATGTATGCCGCCGCCTCGGTAGGCTGGGTAATCTATTACGCCGCCCCGCACGTGGTGGCTGCCTATCTGCGCTTCCAGCTCGACCGGCGGATCAACAAGCTGCGCGAATACCAGAAGGAACTGGTGACGGAGTGGGGCGACAGCATCACCCGCAGCGCCACCGCCGAGGGGACGACAGAACCCGCCGCTCTGGCCAAGCCGGAACCGGAGGATGCTGAGGGCGAACAGGCGAAGGGCTGAAGCCCGTTTCTTCGGGCCTCGTTTCTTTAGGCAACAAAAAAGCCCCCGTTTCCGGGGGCTTTTCGTTTCTTAAGGTTTGGCCGGCGGACTAATGCGCCAGCTTTTCCTCGATGGCGGCGTTCTTCATCGCCTTTTGCAGCTTCTCGAAGGCGCGGACCTCGATCTGCCGCACGCGCTCGCGGCTGATGCCATATTCCTGGCTCAGATCCTCCAGCGTCATCGGGTCCTCGCGCAGGCGGCGCTGCATCAGGATGTTGCGCTCGCGGTCGTTCAGCACCTTCATCGACTGCGACAGCAGCTTCCGGCGGCGACTAACTTCCTGATGCTCGGCCAGCATGGTCTCCTGGGTCTCGGACTCATCCACCAGCCAGTCCTGCCACTCGCCATCGCCATCAATGCGCAGCGGCGCGTTCAGCGAGTGGTCCGGGCTGGCAAGCCGGCGGTTCATGTTCACCACATCCTGCTCCGGCACTTCCAGCTGAGTGGCGATCTTGGTGACATTCTCCGGGCTGAGGTCGCCCTCATCGATGGCGTTCAGCTTGCCCTTCAGCTTGCGCAGGTTGAAGAACAGCTTCTTCTGCGCCGCCGTGGTGCCGATCTTCACCAGCGACCAGGAATGCAGGATATATTCCTGTATCGCCGCGCGAATCCACCACATGGCATAGGTGGCCAGGCGGAAACCCCGGTCAGGATCGAACCGCTTCACCGCGTGCATGAGGCCGAGATTGCCTTCCGAAATCAGCTCGGCGACCGGCAGGCCATAGCCGCGATAGCCCATGGCGATCTTAGCCACCAGGCGCAGATGGCTGGTGACCATCTGATGCGCGGCATCGACGTCCTGATGCTCGGTCCAGCGCTTGGCGAGCATGAACTCGTCTTCCGGCGTCAGCATCGGGAACTTGCGGATTTCCTGCAGGTACCGGGACAGGTTGCCTTCCGGGCTGACGACAGGCATCGACGGGATCGCAGCTGCCATTTCCTAAACTCCCTCCAAGAGGTTCGTGCCCTTATCCGAAAAGGGCCTCTCTATTGCTTCCAAATATAGCACATTGGTCATGGCATAAATGTGGCTTACGGAAACAATCAATTTCCAACGGGAAGCCGGATGGCGAGCCGATCCAGAAGCTCCTGGATGTCATTTGGTAAGGCGCTCTGAAATAACAATCTTTTTCCGCTGCGCGGGTGCAGGAAACCGAGTTCCCGGGCGTGCAGCGCCTGGCGCGGGAAGCCGGAAAGCGCCGCCTTCACGGGATCGTTACTGCCTGTGTTACGAGTTCGGCGGCCGCCATAGGTCGCATCGCCGACCAGCGGATGGCCGAGGGAGGCCATATGCACCCTGATCTGATGGGTGCGCCCGGTTTCCAGCCGGCATTCGACAAGGCTGGCGAGGGTGCCATGCCGCCCCAGCGTGCGGTAGCGGGTCAGCGCATGCTTCCCGCCGGAGCCGACCACGGCCATCTTCTTCCGGTCGCGGCTGCTGCGCCCGATATTGCCGGCGATCTCGCCCGCAGGCGGCACCGGCACGCCCCAGACCAGCGCCAGATAGGCGCGGTCGATGGAATGGGCGGCGAACTGTTCGGTAAGTGCCGCATGAGCTAGGTCGTTCTTCGCCGCCACCAGAAGGCCGCTGGTGTCCTTGTCGATGCGGTGCACGATGCCGGGCCGCCGGACCCCGCCGATGCCGCTGAGACTGTCGCCGCAATGCGCCAGCAGCGCGTTCACCAGCGTCGAATCCGGGTTGCCGGGGGCAGGGTGCACGACAATGCCGGCGGGCTTGTCGATGACGATCAGATCGTCATCCTCATAAACCACGACGAGCGGGATGTCCTGCGCGTCCGGCTCGGCGGCTTCCGGCGGTGGCAGGATGACGGCGAAGCATTCGCCTTCCTTCACCTTGCGCGACGGGTCGGTGACCGGCCCGTCCGCTGCCGTGACCATGCCCTGCTCGATAAGCGCCTTCAGCCGGCTGCGCGACAGGTCGCCCAGCCTGGCGGCCAGGAACCGGTCCAGCCGCGCGCCGGCATTGCCAACTTCGACCGTGACGGTCTCGTAAGAGGCGGCTGGTGCCGTTTCGGTTTTCGATTGCGTCATGCGGGGCGAATGCCTATCCCGGTCCTCGGATTCCTGCAAGCCTGACCGGGAACGCACTGAAAGAGAGTGGGCCAAGCCGATGAGAGCCTTGAAGATAGCCGTGGTGGTGATGGGTGTCATGATTGTCGTCGGGCTGGCGGTGATCGCCGCGACGATTGTGGGCCGACTGGGCGGAAAGACCGAAGAGCCGGAGCCCGCCGTGACTATGTCTCTTGCGCCCGGTGCGGTGCCGGGTGCGCCATTGGCAACCTTCGACCCGGCAAACGTCCCGCTGCCGGCTGGATCACGCCTGCAGCAGATCGTGCCGGCCGGCGACCGGCTGGTGCTGCATCTGGCGGGCGAGGGGGGCAGGGACGTGCTGATGGTACTCGACATGGCCGGCGGGCGCGTGCTTGGCTCCTTCCTGCTCGAACCAGCGCGATAGGGACCGACAACCGATGAATTTCCGCAGCGACAATGTGACCGGCGCCTCGCCGGAAATCCTGGCGGCGCTGACCGAAGCCGCCCAGGGCAGTGTGGCCTCCTACGGCAGCGATCCGATCACCGCGCGGGTGCAGGACAAGCTGTCGGCGGTTTTCGAGACGGAGGTGACGGCCTTCCCGGTCGCCACCGGCACGGCGGCCAACGCGCTGGCGATTTCCTGCCTGACGCCATCCTGGGGGGCGATCTACTGCCACCCGAATGCGCATATCGAGGAGGATGAGTGCGGCGCGCCGGAATTCTTCTCCGGCGGCGCCAAGCTGGTGCATGTCCAGGGGCCGCATGGAAAGATCGATGCCCGGGAACTCGACCGCCGCTTGGCCGACGCCAACATCGGCAATGTGCATCATGTGCAGCCGGCCTGCGTCAGCCTGACCAACCTGACCGAGGCGGGCACGCGCTACAGCCCGGATGAGGTGGCCGCCATCGGCAAGGTCTGCCGGAAATACGGGCTGAAGCTGCATATGGATGGCGCGCGCTTCGCCAATGCGCTGGTGGCGCAGAATTGTTCCCCGGCGGAACTGACCTGGAAGGCCGGGGTGGATGTGCTGAGTTTCGGCGCCACCAAGAATGGCGCGCTGGCCGCCGAGGCGGTGGTGTTCTTCGACAAGGAGCTTGCCCGCGACTTCGCCTTCCGGCGCAAGCGGGGTGGGCACCTGTTCTCCAAGATGCGCTTCCTGTCGTCCCAGCTCGACGCCTATCTGGAGGGCGATCTGTGGCTCAGGAACGCGCGCCACGCCAACCGCATGGCGGCCCTCATCGCCGAAGGCCTGGCCGGCGTGCCGGGCATCGAACTGGACCATCCGGTGGAGGGTAACGAGATCTTCGCGCGGCTGCCTTCGGCCATCATCGAGGGGCTGCTGGCGGACGGTTTCGCCTTCGGCCAGTGGGGCAGCGCCGAGGCACCCAGCATCCGGCTGGTGACCGCCTTCAACACGGAAGAGGCGGCGGCGCGCAAATTCGTGGAGCGCGCGGCTGCCCATGCAGCGCGCCAGGCAGCGGAGTAGGGTGGCGGGGCAGGCCTTTTCAAGGCTGTGACGGAAAAGCGTCTTCCGGCCCACGAAATCGCTTGAACCGGGCGGAGGCTTTCGCTATCTAGTGCGCCTCGCCTCGCGGTCCCCATCGTCTAGAGGCCTAGGACACCGCCCTCTCACGGCGGCAACCGGGGTTCGAATCCCCGTGGGGACGCCATCTCTTTTTACTCTATATATTTCAATCACTTAGGACCCCGTGTGGGAACCGCTGTGGGAACTCGTGTGGGAACTCGCGGGCGGTCATTTTTTGCGCATCGAGCAGCTCGAATCCGATTCCAGATTTAAGCTGGTAGCCTTCGGCACTGAGTTGCGGCGAATAGCGCGAATAATCTCCGCCGAATATGCGGAGATCATTCTAGGCCAGTGCGGAGCGGGAAATGCTCGCCGGACACGGTGGCGCGACATCACCGATCTGCTGGAGCGCGGGATACTGGTCAAGGACAAGGGAGGGGGACGCAGCACCGGCTATTCGCTGAATGTTGACGAAGGTTAGCCGTCACCGTCAGCTGAACTTCCCATCAGCGCCGTTTTAGAGCTTTAATTGAACGCCACATCTCTATCCAAGGATCGCCAGATTGAATCGCCGGGCAGATTCCTCCAAGGCCCCACTCCAAGGATCCGGGCGGGAAAGCGCCCGAACACTGCCTGCATCCCCCTGGAGGTTGGTTTAGAGTCCTAGGACTTCGATATGCATGTCCAATGAGGCCGGTCCCAGCAGGGCTTGACCTTCCCAACACTGGAAGGTCCACCTTGGTGGAAATGAGTGCGCAGTCCGTTGAGTTTCTGCCACTCGCAGCCTGAAAAACGCTGAGGCGTGACAAGGCTCCAATCCGACCAAGAGGTACTGACATGGACCATCACGGCCATCATCATCACGACGATCATTCGTGGACCAAAGACAATGGCGCTTTGAGTGCTATCGACCCGGTCTGTGGCATGCAGGTTGACCCTCATGCGACGAAGCACCGTGCCGCACATAAGGGGCACATCTTCTATTTCTGTTCGGCGCGGTGCCAGGAAAAATTCTTGGCAGCGCCGGAGAGCTTTCTCGGCGATAAGCCTGCTGAGAAGGAGACGGATGCCGGCGCGATCTATACCTGCCCGATGCACCCTGAAATCCGCCAGGTCGGCCCAGGCAGCTGCCCGATCTGTGGCATGGCGCTGGAACCGGCGGAGGCATCGCTGGACGATGGCCCGAACCCCGAACTCGCCGATATGTCGCGCCGGTTCTGGATCGGCCTTGTGCTGACCGTTCCCGTCTTTCTGCTGGAGATGGGCGGTCATCTGATCGGGCTGTCGCATCTGATATCGGCGCAGACATCGAACTGGATCCAACTGGTCCTGGCGACACCGGTCGTGCTCTGGGCGGGCTGGCCGTTCTTTGTCCGGGGCTGCCAGTCAGTGGCCAATCGATCGCTCAACATGTTCACCCTGATTGCCATGGGAACCGGTGTCGCCTGGCTGTACAGTATCGTCGCCACCCTGGTGCCGCAGATCTTCCCCGCAGCCTTCCGCAATGCCGATGGGGCAGTGGCGGTCTATTTCGAGGCGGCGGCGGTGATCACCGTCCTGGTGCTGCTCGGGCAAGTGCTGGAATTGCGGGCGCGGGAGACGACCTCTGGCGCGATCAAGGCGCTGCTCGGCATGTCGCCGACCACCGGACGTCGCTTGTCGGAAGATGGCACCGAAGAGGAGGTCGAACTGGACCGTGTTCAGGCTGGTGACCGGTTGCGGGTACGTCCGGGCGACCGGGTGCCGGTCGATGGGATGGTTCTTGAGGGCGGCTCCAGCGTCGATGAATCGATGGTAACCGGAGAATCGATGCCGGTCCGCAAGCAATCGGATGACAAGGTCATTGGCGGAACCATCAACGGCCAGGGCAGCTTCGTTATGCGGGCAGAGAAGGTTGGCCGAGACACGATGCTGGCGCAGATCGTGCGGATGGTGTCCGAGGCGCAGCGCTCGCGCGCGCCGATCCAGCGGCTGGCGGATGTGGTCTCCTCCTGGTTTGTGCCAGCGGTCATCCTGATTGCGCTGCTGGCTTTCGCGGCCTGGTCTCTCTGGGGACCGGCGCCGGCAATGGGGTATGCGCTGATCGCGGCGGTGAGCGTGCTGATCATTGCCTGTCCCTGTGCCCTTGGGCTGGCGACGCCAATGTCGATCATGGTCGGCGTCGGGCGGGGGGCTCAGGAGGGCGTCCTGATTAAGAATGCCGAAGCGCTGGAGCGCATGGAGAAGGTCGATACCGTCATTGTGGACAAAACCGGCACCCTGACGGAGGGCCGGCCCAAGGTTATAGCGATCAGGGCGCAAGACGGATTCGGAGAAGATGATCTTCTGCGCCTGCTTGCCAGCCTCGAACAGGGCAGCGAGCACCCTCTCGCCGCCGCCATCGTGGCCGCCGCCAGGGAACGGTCGCTCGACCTGCTGCAAGCCAGCGACTTCGATTCGCCGACCGGCAAGGGCGTGCTGGGTACGGTCGATGGACGAAAGCTCGTGGTGGGCAATGCCCGGTTCCTTGGCGAGCACGATATCGAAACGGGGGCCCTTGAAGAAATCGCCGACGCTCTGCGTCAGGACGGTGCCACCGCGATTCTGGCGGCTGTGGACGGCAAGCCTGCCGGAGTCGTGGCGATTGCCGATCCGGTGAAGGACACCACGCCCGCCGCCATCAAGGCTCTGCATGCCGATGGCATCTCTGTGGTGATGCTGACAGGGGATAACAGGACCACGGCACAGGCCGTTGCCAGGAAGCTCGGCATCGACCGGGTTGAGGCCGAGGTGCTGCCCGATCAGAAGGCGGCGGTGGTGAAGAAGCTTCGCGAGGAAGGCCGCGTGGTGGCGATGGCCGGCGATGGCGTGAACGATGCCCCGGCGCTGGCCGCGGCGGATGTCGGCATCGCCATGGGCACTGGCACCGATGTCGCCATCGAGAGCGCCGGCGTGACCCTGCTGAGCGGCGATCTGATGGGCATCGTCAGGGCACGGCGCCTGTCCGAGGCGACGATGCGGAATATCCGGCAGAATCTGTTCTTCGCCTTCATCTACAATGCGGCCGGCGTGCCGGTCGCGGCCGGTATCCTCTACCCGTTCCTGGGTATCCTGCTGTCCCCGATCTTCGCCGCCGCCGCCATGGCGCTGTCCTCGGTAAGCGTCATCGGCAATGCCTTGCGGCTGCGCGCCGTCAGGCTGCGCGATTAAGGAGAGGTACGATGGCGGTGCTGCAATCGACGCTCACCTGTCCGGAATGCGGGCATGTCTCGGCGGAAGTAATGCCGGAAAATGCCTGCCTGTAT
>NZ_JAKUSO010000054.1:0-24366 GCF_022449305.1 Oceanibaculum sp.
CTGGTCGCCTGCATCCTGGACCGCCCGCGCCACCAGGAGCTGATTGCCAAGGTGCGTGAGGCCGGTGCCCGCATCGTGCTGATCTCCGATGGCGACGTGTCCGGCGTCATGGCGACCTCGCAGTCCGACAGCGGCATCGATATCTATATGGGTCAGGGCGGCTCGCCCGAGGGCGTGCTGGCGGCTGCCGCGCTGCGCTGCATCGGCGGCCAGATGCAGGGCCGGCTTGTGTTCCGCAACGATGACGAGAAGGGACGCGCTGCCAAGGCCGGCATCACCGACCTGAACCGCAAATACTCGATGCTCGACCTCGCCAGCGGCGACGTGATGTTCGCCGCGACCGGCGTCACCGATGGCACGCTGCTGCGCGGCGTGCGCCGCACCCGGAACGGCGGCAGCACCCATTCCATGGTCATGCGCTCGAAGACCGGCACGGTGCGATTCATCGACGCCCGGCACGACTTCTCCCGCAAGAGCGGCTACGACGGCGACTGACCGGAATGACCGCCCGCGCCGCCTTCCTCGATGTCGAGCGCTCGCTGACCGGGCGACGCTGGACGACCCGAGGGCAGGTGGCGGGTGATACATCGGCACCGCTGGAAGCCGAAAGGGCAGGATTTGCCCTGTCGCAGCGGCTGGGCCTGCCGGAAATACTGGGCCAGGTGCTGGCGGCGCGCGGTGTCGGGCTGGATGACGCAGAAGGGTTCCTGAACCCCACCCTGCGGGCCAGCCTGACCGACCCCTATGAGCTGAAGGATATGGCGAAGGCGGCCGACCGGCTGGCCGCCGCCATCCTGCGGGGCGAAAAGATCGCCATCTTCGGCGATTACGATGTCGATGGCGCGACCTCCACGGCGCTGCTGCACCGTTTCCTGACCGCCATCGGCGGCAAGCCGCGGGTCTATATCCCCGACCGTATGGCCGAGGGCTATGGACCGAACGCGCCGGCGCTGCTGGCGCTGAAACGGGAAGGGGCCGCCGTCTGCATTACCGTCGATTGCGGCATCACCGCCTTCGCGCCGCTGGAAGCGGCCACCGAGGCCGGCCTCGACATGATCGTGGTCGATCATCATGTGGCAGAGCCCTCGCTGCCACGCGCCGTCGCTGTAGTCAATCCCAACCGGCTGGACGAGGACAGCCCGCACCGCCAGCTGGCCGCCGTCGGCGTTGCCTTCCTGCTGGTAGTGGCGCTGAACCGCAAGCTGCGGGAGGAGGGCTGGTACCGCACGCGGCCCGAACCCGACCTGCTGCAATGGCTGGATCTGGTCGCCCTGGGCACGGTCTGCGATGTGGTGCCGCTGACCGGCCTGAACCGGGCGCTGGTGGCGCAGGGGCTGAAGGTGCTGGGCTGGCGCAACAATACCGGCCTGCGCGCGCTGTGCGATGTCGCCAAAATCGACGAGCCGGCGGGCACCTATCATCTGGGCTTCCTGCTGGGGCCGCGCGTGAATGCCGGCGGGCGCGTCGGACGCGCCGATCTCGGCACAAGGCTGCTGTCCACCGAGGATGCGGCGGAAGCCGCTGCGCTGGCCGCCGAGCTGGACCGCTTCAACACCGAGCGCAAGCTGATCGAGCAGCAGGTACAGGACGAGGCGCTGGCCCAGGTCGAACACCATGCCGACGGGCCGCTGCTGGTGGCGGCGGGCGAGGGCTGGCATCCTGGCGTCATCGGCATCGTCGCCGGCCGGCTGAAGGAACGCTTCCATCGCCCGGCGCTGGTCATCGCCTTCGACGACAAGGGCATCGGCAAGGGCTCCGGCCGCTCGATCTCCGGCTTCGCGCTGGGGCCGGCGGTGATTGCCGCGCATCAAGCCGGCCTACTGGTGAATGGCGGTGGCCATGCGATGGCGGCCGGATTCACGCTGGAGCGCGACAAGCTCTCCGCTTTCCGGGATTTCCTGACCGAGCGCGCCGCCGCCTGGCTGGAAGGCGGGGAGGCGACTCCCGTCCTGTCCATCGATGGCGCGCTCAGGCCCGGCGGGGCGACAGTAGAGCTGCTGGAAACGCTGGGGCGTGTCGGGCCGTTCGGCGTCGGCAACCCGGAACCGCGCTTCGCTTTTCCCGCGGCGCGCATCCTGGGCGCCGATGTGGTGGGGGAGAACCATGTGCGCTGCCAGCTGGGCGACGCCGATGGCAGGCGGCTGAAGGCCATTGCCTTCCGGGCACTGGACAGCGGGCTGGGCGAGGCGCTGCTGAAGGCCGGTTCCATGCCGCTGCATGTGGCCGGGCATCTCCGCATCGACCGCTGGCAGGGCAATGAGAAGGTGCAGCTGCTGATCGACGACGCGGCAAAGGCGCGGTAATCCGGGGCCGAAAGAAGCCGGAAACCGGCGGGCGGAATTTAACCGCGGAATTTCGCCTTTCGTTCTTGATTTTCCGCCCCGAGCCAGTATGTTCCTCCGCGCACAGCGCCTCGACGTCCCCATCGTCTAGAGGCCTAGGACACCGCCCTTTCACGGCGGCGACAGGGGTTCGAATCCCCTTGGGGACGCCATCACCTTTTATTCCATATATTTCAATAACTTAGCGGCTCGTGCGAGAACCGCTGTGGGAACTCGTGTGGGAACTCACGGGCAGTCATTTTTTTGCGCGTTGAGTGTGTGTTCTCGAAACCTTTTAAAGTGCCACCGGGAACGCATCGGAATATTGCCTTTATTCCCTTTGAGTTTGGTGATCTTTCTAGGACTTCGCGGTTAGCTCGCGGCTTCGGCTTTTGCCGCTGAGAACGATTTTTCTCGTTGCGACTCGTATAGCCGGCAGGCGCAGGTGGCTATCAGCAGGCCGATCAACATGGAGGCCAGCGTGTGGGTCAGAAAATGCTGGCCGCGCGCCATTTGATAAAGGCCCATGGTCCAGCCCGTCGCCATGCCGGGTGCATAGAACAGCCAGCGCGGCAGGGGTGCTACCCAGCCGGAGGCGCCTGCAAGCAGGGTAAGGCCGAACAGGCCAAAACCGCCTGCAGCATGGCCGGCCGGCCAGCAGCGCAGGCTCGGCTCGAACGGTGCCAGCGCATAGAGCCGGTCCCAGATCGTCACTCCGAACCGGTTGCCGCCGAGCAGCACATCCTGCGCGGGACAGGATACCCCGGTGACCTGCTTCAGCAGGTTGGCAGCGAGCGGGGTCAGCGCCAGAACCAGGATAACTAGGGCCATACGGCTGTGGTTTTCGCTCCAGCCCCGCCGCCAGCCTGACCAGGCCAGCAGCAGCGCCGCAGTGACGCCACCGATACCGAGCAGGCGCCGGGCACCGGTATAAAGAACGGCGTGTGCCAGCCCGCCTTCTTTCGGCATCAGCCAGTCATTCGCCGTACTGTCATGGAACAGTTCGGCCAGCGCCAGATCGAGCCGGTGCCAGACCGGCACCGCGATCAGGATCAGCAGCAGGCCGAGCAGTAGCTGTATTTCCCAGCCAGAACCGCGCGCAATCCGCCAGCCAGGCACCAAACTCATCGCGGTACCCCGGCCTGTTGGGCGATAAAGGTGTCGGGCAGGCGGCACTCAGCAAGGGCGTCCAGCGGGCGCTTATAGACGTCGGTATCTATATCCAGCAGGCCCAGCACCGTATGGAAGATATTGTCATGGCTGAGCGGACGGTCCCGCGACGCCGCCAGGCAGCCCTGCGCTAGCCGCGTGCGGTGCTGGAAGCCGCCGGAATTCCACCAGATCATCGGTACATGCTTCTGCACCTCCGGCGCGATGGCGTAGGGCAGGCCATGCAGGAAGGTGCCGCCTTCGCCCAGCGATTCGCCATGATCGGAGACATAGAGCAGCGCGGTATCGATCCGGTCCGAGACGTTGTTCAGCGCGCGGATCGCCTCGGCCAGCACATGGTCCGTGTACAGGATGCTGTTGTCGTAGCTGTTCGTAATCGCCTTGGTTTCGCAGTCCTGGAACTGGCTGGTGTCGCAGGTCGGCGTGAAGCGCCGGAAGGCCTGCGTGTAGCGCCGGTAATAGGCCGGGCCGTGGCTGCCCATCTGGTGCAGCACCACGACCGTGTCGCGTTCGAGGTGAGCTGCGATGCCGCGCAGCCGTTCGACCAGCAGCATGTCCATGCAGCCCTCTGTGTCGCAATAGGCCTTGTCTGTTTCCTGACGGATGGCCAGCGTCTCGATCGGCACGCGGGCGCACACTCCCTTGCAACCGGAATTATTCTCCAGCCAGATGACGTCGAGGCCGGCCTTCTGCACAAGGTCAAGAAGATTCTCCGACGCCTTTGCCTTACCGGGCGAGTAATCGGAACGGTTGAGTGGGGAGAAAATGCAGGGCACCGATTCGGCGGTCGATGTGCCGCAGGAAGCAACATTGGTGAAGCTGACAACCGGCAGTGTAGCCAGCTCGGGATTGGTCATGCGCCCATAGCCGTTCAGCGAGAAATTGGCGGTGCGCGCCGTCTCGCCCAGCACGAAGACGAACAGCAGCGGCTTGCGGTCCGGCATCTTCCAGCCATCGCCAAGCGAGACCAGCCGGGCGATCGGCGCGGGCGGTCCTGCGGGTGCCTTGCGATCTGTTCCCAGCGCATAGACCGTCGCGGAATAGAGCGCGGTCACCGGGTTCACCATGTGCCGGATCTGCCGGTTGTTGCGCGCCAGCGACGCATAATCCTGAAAGAAGAAGAGGGCGATCAGCCCGATAGCGGCCAGCGAGCCCGCCAGCGCGCCGGCCCGCAGCAGCGCCTCGCGCTTCCAGCCGTGCCGCGTGAGACGCACCCACAGGATGAGGGCCGCCGGCAGCACGCCGGTCAGCAGCATGTGCCAGGCCAGCTGCCAGGACAGCAGGTCGCCAGCCTCGCGCATGTCAGTCTCGACGATGTTCACGATCATCGTCTTCTCGACCAGCACGCCATAGCCATCCATGAAGTAGGAAATGCCGGCGGCGATCAGCACGAGACCGGCCAGGACCGGCTTCAGCAGGCGCGGAAAGGCGACCAGCTGCAACGGCAGGGACAGCAGCACCAGGAAGAACAGCCCCAGCGACCCGAGGAACAGCAAATCATGCAGGGATCGGCCGCTCCAGACCTGGCCGATCTCCTGCCACAGCCGGTGATTATGGACGGCCAGCAGAAAGACCGCGAACAGCAGGACGAGCGTCAGCGGATGCAGGGAAGGGCGGGCCAGAAAAGGGAACGCCAGGGAAGGGAAAGGCAGCTTCGGGCGCATCGGCGGTCCATACGCAGGGGAGAGGCTGGATGGACAACCGATACGCCCGAAAGCTGACGGGAAGCTGAACGCGCCTGAGAGAGGGGGATCAGGCGACGTCCGTTCCCGATGGCGCGCGCTTGCGTCCGGAGATCATCGCGCGCACCAGATTTTCATGGTTTCGCAGGCTGGCCAGGACGATGCCGGCCAGATGCAGGGGCACCAGGATCAGGATGAGGGTGGCGAGGCTCTCATGCACTTCCTCAACCCATTCGACACCCCAGAAGCGGTCCAGCGTCCCCATCCAGCCGGTCAGGGCCGTGCCGGCGATGACGGCGATGAGCGCCAGGATCATCGCCGCACCTGCGGGATTGTGGCCCAGATACCGCCGCTCCCGGCCTGTCAGGATAGCCCGCCCATAGGCAAGGATCGCCGCCGGAGACCTCAGGA
The DNA here is from genome assembly GCF_022449305.1 of Oceanibaculum sp. NCBI lineage: Bacteria > Pseudomonadati > Pseudomonadota > Alphaproteobacteria > Rhodospirillales > Oceanibaculaceae > Oceanibaculum > Oceanibaculum sp. The sequence continues at coordinate 5,585 of NZ_JAKUSO010000054.1, forward strand.
ATTGCGAGAACCGCGCATAGCGGCTGCCGATCAGGCCCCAGACTAGCCGGAGCAACAGCAGCCCGCCGATCAGATAGCCGGTCCACTCATGCAGGGCGTCCCATTCCTCCGCCGACAGCCAGGCGACGGCGATGCTGCCGGCCAGCGTCCAGTGGAACAGGCGCACGAAGCGGTCCCAGACCTTCACACATGGCTGCCGGATAGGCTCCAGAGCGGGCTGCATAGGCTCAGTCCTTCATCTTCGACTGGATCATCTCCAGCGTCTTCGGGTTGAAATAGGCCTCGATCTTCTTGCCGTTGGCGTCGGTCGCATAGACTTCGTAACAGCCATCATCGGTCTTCAGGCGCTGGATCTTCCAGCCCTGGGCCTCCAGCTTTGCCTGAAGCTCCTGGGCCGACTGCCACTCGGCTTTCGGCACATTGCACTTGTCGCTGGCCAGGGCCGGCAGGGCAGCGGTGCCGATCAGCAGGGCGGCGGCGAGGGCGATCAGTCGAATACGCATGTTGGTTCTCCTGTAACGGGTGAGGATGGCGGCACCCTGACAGGACTTCCTGACAGCAAGCTGAAGGCCGTTCAGGCTGGCGTCAGCCGCCCGGGCTATGCATCCTGCGTAGCTGTAGCGGAGGGCCGATGCGTATCTTGCTGGTGGAAGACGAGCCGGATCTGGGGGAGGCCGTGCAGGAGCATGTGGCAAGAGCCGGCCATGCGGTGGACTGGATGACGACACTGGCGGATGCGGAGCATGCCGCGCAGACTGTTGCCTACCAGCTCATCCTGCTGGATCTGGCCTTGCCGGATGGCAGCGGGCTTGCCCTGCTGCGCGACCTCCGCGGCCGGAGCGACAAGGTGCCGGTGATCGTGCTGACGGCGCGCGACCGTATCTCCGACCGAATCGAGGGGCTGAACGCCGGCGCCGACGATTATCTGGTGAAGCCCTTCGACCTGGAGGAACTGTCAGCACGCATCATGGCGGTCAGCCGGCGCTATGCCGGCGACCCGAACCCGGTCCTGCGGCTGGGGGATATGGAAATAGACCAGAGTGCGCACCGCGTGACGGTCGCGGGCGTCGTAGCGGAACTGACGGCACGGGAGTGGGCGGTACTGGAACTGCTGATACGGCGGCCGGGCGCGCTGGTCTCGAAGGGGCGGATAGAGGATGCGCTCTATGCCTTCGGCGCCGAGATCGAGTCCAACGCGGTGGAGGTCTATGTCAGCCGGCTGCGCAAGAAGCTGGGACGGGAGGCGATCCGCACCATGCGCGGCCTTGGCTATAGGCTGGAGGCATGATGGCCCGCCCTGGCAGCATCTCGCGCCGCCTCACCCTCCTGCTGACCGGGGGCATCGTGCTGCTCTGGCTGTTGGGGGCGGCCTTTTCCGTCCTGGTCATGCACGAGGAAATCGACGAAGTGTTCGACAGCGCGCTGGAGGAAACCGCGCAATGGCTGCTGCCGCTGGCGACCGGCGCCCTGGAAGGGAAAGCAACGCCCCCGGGCCTGCTGGGCGAGCAGGATGATGACGACGAGTACCTGACCTTCCAGCTGCGCGGCCGCGACGGCGCCGTGCTGCTGCGGTCCCATGACGCGCCGGCAGAACCGTATACCCAGGCGCTCGATCTCGGATTTTCGGAAACGAATTATCACCGCGTCTATACCATCGCTTCGGGTGGCTATTTCCTGCAGGTCGCGGAACCGCTTGGCCACCGGCAGGAAGCCCTGATGGAAAGCGCCGGCGCCCTGTTGCTGCCGCTGGCCGGGTTGGTGCCGGTCAGCATCCTCATCATCCTGTGGTCGGTCAGGCAGGGACTTGCGCCGATGCGGCGGCTGCAGGGCGCGATCGGTGCGCGCGATGGCGGCAATTTGAATCCCATCGAGGATACCGGCTGGCCGGAGGAGATCGGCGGCACCGTGCAGGCGGTGAACCGGCTGCTGCTAAGGCTGCGCGCGGCGCTGGAGGCAGAGCGTGTCTTTGCCGCGACCAGCGCGCATGAGCTGCGCACGCCGGTGGCGACGGCGCTGGCGCAGACCCAGCGCCTGCTGGCGGAGCTGGAAAGTGGCCTCACCCTGGAGGAGGCACAGTCGCGTGGACGCCGGATCGAGGCGACGCTGCACCGGCTGGGTGCGCTGGTGGAAAAGCTGCTGCACCTGTCGCGGGCGGAAGCCGGCATCGGCTTGTCGGAAACCGAGAACGACCTGCTGCCGGTGTTGCGGCTGGTGATCGAGGAACTGGCAGCGCAGCCAGGGGCGGCGCGACGTCTTACCCTTGCCATCACCGAGGGCGCATCGCTGCGCGCCCGCATGGACATCGACGCCTTCAGCATCGTGGTGCGCAACCTGATCGAGAATGCGCTGGCCTATGGCGATCCCGGCAAGCCTGTTGAGATCACGGTACAGGATGACCGTAGCGTGATCGTGCGCAATGACTGTGCCGCCATCCCGCCGGAAACGCTCACCCGGCTGACGCAGCGCTTCGTGCGCGGCAGCCGTGCCGGGGAAGGGCCGGACGGTTCCGGCCTTGGCCTCGCCATCGCCGACACAATCCTGCGCCAGACTGGCGGGCGGCTGGAACTGCTGTCGCCGGTGCCGGGACACGACGGTGGCTTTGAGGCAAGGATAGGACTTTCCGCGTGAATGCCAGACGATCCCGAAGATGGTGCCGATCGGGACGTTCCTCGGCCAGGTATTGACCCCACACCCCTAGAAGTTTGCGCTATAGCGGCTAGCGCGAAGTGCTATTGGCCCTGCCGCGGCAGGATTGCGTAAATCACTCCCAGACCAATGGAGCGGCCTTCGCCAGCTTCGATTCAATCTTACAGGGAGAGATTTCATGCAGCCGAACGGCGTGGCGACAGCTGCCGACTATCGGGAGCTTGGCCTGTTCATAGAAGGCGCCTGGACGCAGGGAACGGCCAGTGAGGGCGAGGCGGTCATCAACCCCGCGACAGAGGAAGCGCTGGGCTATCTGCCGCATGCCTCCGCCGCCGACCTCGACCGCGCGGCAAGCGCCGCAGTCCGAGCCTTCGAGATCTGGAGCCGCACCACGCCTCTGGAACGCAAGCGCATCCTGAACAAGGCGGCGAACCTTCTGCGTGAACGCAGCAGTGCCATCGCGGTCTGGGTAACGCTGGAGCAGGGCAAACCACTGGCCGAGGCGAAGGGCGAAATCCTGGCTGCCGCCGACATCTTCGAATGGTATGGCGACGAATGCGTACGGCTCTATGGCCGGATCGTGCCGTCTCGCATGCCTGGCGCCAACCAGATGGTCATCCGCGAGCCCATCGGCCCGGTGGCTGGCTTCTGCCCCTGGAACTTCCCGGCACTGACGCCGGCGCGCAAGATCGCTGGTGCACTGGCCGCCGGCTGCACGCTGGTCATCAAGGCGGCTGAGGAAACCCCGGCCACCTGTTGTGCACTGGTCGATGCCTGCGTCGATGCGGGCGTCCCGGCCGGCGTGCTGAACCTTGTCTTCGGTAAGCCGGCGGAAGTCTCCGCGTTCCTGATTCCCCATCCGGGAATCCGGAAAATTTCCTTCACAGGCTCCATCCCGGTCGGCAAGGAGCTGGCGAAGCTGGCAGCGGACGGTGTGAAGCGCTGTACGCTGGAGCTGGGCGGGCATGCGCCGGTCCTGGTGTTCGACGACACGGAAGTGGAGCCGGCGGTGCAGGCGCTCCTGGCCGCCAAATTCCGCAATGCCGGGCAGGTCTGTGTCTCGCCCTCGCGCTTCTATGTGCAGCGTGGGTCCTACGCGACATTCGTTGAGGCCTTCACCGAAGGGGCGAAGGCGCTGCGTGTCGGCGATGGCCGCGCCGCCGATACCCAAATGGGACCGATGGCGAATGAACGCCGCCTGGCGGCGATGGAGGGTTTCGTCGCCGATGCGCGCGAGCGGGGCCTGAAGATCACCACCGGTGGCAGCCGCATTGGTAACCGCGGCTATTTCTGGAAGCCGACGGTGATCGCCGACGCCACGGATGAGTGCCGCGTGATGCGCGAGGAACCGTTCGGCCCTGTCGTCCCAATCACGCCTTTCGATACGGTCGAGGAGGGGATTGCCCGCGCCAATTCCCTGCCATTCGGCCTTGCCGCCTATGCCTTTACCGGCGTCTCAAAGCGCGCCCGGGCCCTGCGCGAGGGGGTGCGTACCGGCATGCTGGGCATCAACCACCTTGGTATCTCGCTGGCGGAGGTTCCGTTCGGCGGCGTGAAGGAGAGCGGTTACGGCTCCGAAGGCGGCACCGAGGGGCTGGAAAGCTATCTCGACACCAAGCATGTCAGTCAGCTCGACTGACCGGCCGTTCAGAAAGACAGGAAATTCAGCATGATCACCGTCATTACCCGGTTCCCGCAGCCCGTCGGCAAGTCCCAGGACGAGCTGAAAGGGATGTTCCGGCAGTCCGCACCGCGCTTCCAGACGATCGCCGGACTGGTGCGCAAATACTACTACATCGCCGACGACAACACCTGCGGCGGCGTCTATCTGTTCCGCAGCCGGGCGGAGGCGGAGGCATTGTTCGACGATGCTTTCGCGGCGTCCATTATGGCGCGTTTCGGCGCGCCGCCGCGCGTCGAGTTCCTGGAGACGCCGGTCATCGTGGATAATGAAGCGGGGACGATACTGGGCGGGGACGAAGGCGCCTGATCGTCAATGAAGCGCATCGGCATAGTCACTGACCGCCTTCTTCACCATGCCGGTACGCTCGATCAGGACTGCTTCCGTCAGGTCCATCGCCGCCTTGCAGGCGGCGTTCGGACGGCTGTGGCGGCGGGTCGCCATGGTCCAGGTGCGCACAATCTCGGGCTCCACGATGGGCGCGGCCGACAGGCGGCCGGCGACAAGCTCCTCATAAAAGGCAACCGGCGCCAGTACGGTGAAGCCTTTTCCGGCGGCAACGAAGCGCTTCATCTCGTTGATCACGTCGATTTCGAACTTGATCGTGTATTCGACGCCCAGCCGCTGCGCCGTGCTGTGAACCAGCGAGCGCAACCCGTTTTCCGGGTGCGACATGATCAGCGGGTAGCGCGGCAGGTCATGGAACGGAACGACCGCGCCAGGAGCGAAAGCGCCGGGCGGGCCAACGACGTAGAGCGTTTCCTCACAGACCTCATGTGTATCGATATGCGGCAGCTCCTGGTTGCTGAACAGGACGGCCGCGTCGATCCGGCCATCGATCAGCCATTCCGCCAGATACGCGCTCATTGCCTCCCGGATATGCAGGGTCACGCCATCATAGTCACGCTGCATCGTCGTCAGCAGCGGCTGGGTGATCAGCGGGCTGACCGGGATCGGCAGCCCAAGCATCACATCACCCTCCGGCTTGCCGGGGCTGATGGCGTCTACCAATCGGTCCATCTCCTCGACAACGCGACGCGCGTGCGCCAGCAGCTTCCGGCCATCCGCCGTGAGTTCGACGCCGCGTGTGGTCCTGTCGAGCAGCTGGGTTCCGAAGCTCTGCTCCAGATTCCGCACATGCTGGCTGAGCGCCGGCTGGGCGATATGCAGGTGATTTGCCGCACCGGTGAAGCTGCCTGCTTCCGCGATGGCAATGAAATATCGCAGATGCCTGATATCGATCGAGTAACGGCTCATCGTCGGAGTCACAATCGCGAAGCCGGGAAGCCGCTTCGCGCCAACTGAGTGTACAGGAGTATGTATCGATGACAATTCCATTTACTGTATATTGGTCTTTCCGCAGCCCCTACAGCTATCTCGCCACCGCGCGTCTCGTTGCCTTCGCGGCGGAGTACGATGTCGATGCACAGCTTCGCATCGTCCGGCCGCTGGCCTTGCGCGAACCGGCCTATTTTGACCGGATGGGGCCGCTTCACCGCCCTTACTTCTTCCTCGATACCAAGCGCCAGGCGGACTTTCTTGGTCTGCCCTTCCGGCGCCCGGTTCCCGATCCCATCCAGCAGGATCCTATCACACTGAAGATCGCCAAGGACCAGCCGTTCATCCGCAACATCTCGCATCTTGGCGTTGAAGCTTGCAGGCAGGGGCACGGCCTGGCCTATGCAGACAACGTCTCGCGCCTGCTGTGGGATGGCAGCGTCGATAACTGGGACAAGGGCGACCACCTGGCGAAGGCAGCCGAAAAGGCGGGACTCGACCATGAGGAGATGCAGGCGCGCATCGACAGCAATCCCGGTTGGTACGACGAGCAAATGCTGGCGAACGAGGCGGAGCTGACCGAGGCCGGCCACTGGGGTGTCCCCTGTTTCGTGTTCGAGAACGAGCCCTTTTTCGGGCAGGACCGCTTCGACACTTTCATCTGGCGGTTACGCCAGAATGGCCTACGCAAGCGCGGACAGGCCGGTGCATGATCGCAATTTGCCTCAGACTCTTCCGGCGCTTGCTCGCTAACGCGCGAAAGCGGAACCGTTATCGTCCGGAAAGGCGCTACATGCGCGGGGGAAGGGGATAGATACCCGCCTGCCGCATGGCCGGTCCGCTTCGATGAAGCGCGACTGGCATGCGCGCAAAGCTATAAGTTGGACTTATATCTTGTAGCTGTAATCCATATTGGCGAAGGCCGCGCAGCGCGGCTTAAAAAAGATCAAGCGCCACGCCGCGCAAGAAACCCAGTTGCCCCGTATCAGACACCGGCCAACAGAAGCCGGAAGGTGCCAGGGCCGGGACCCAGGGGGGAATAGTGACACCGTTTAAGCCTGCATCGCGCCGTAGTTCCGCTCATCACACGGAGCATATGCCAGGAGGACTGGCATGATTCCGATGCCCACGCGGATATTCGGTTACGCCGCTGCCGCTCTTGGACTAGCGCTGGCCGTGAATGCCATTATCGTCGCCTATGTCGGCGTTTACGATATCGCCTACACGCGCGCACTGATCGTCTATGCTTCCGTCGTTTCGGTCCTGCTGGGCTGCCCGCTGGCTGCCGCCGTGCCGAAAGAACGGACGCTTCTCCTGGTCTTTGCCTGGCTGGCCGACATAGCGGCGGTCGCCGCTTTCACCGTCGCCATCTGGTATTTCGTGAGCGCGGCGGATGAACTCTCGACCATGCTGGTGTCCTACGACAATACGGACATCTTCATCGCCTTCCTTGGTGTCTGCGTGCTGCTGGAGGCGACGCGCCGGCTGTTCGGTCTACCACTGTTCCTGTTCGTCATCGCGGCCTTTCTATATGGCTTGTTCGGCGGGTATCTGCCTTCCGCCATCGGCCATAGCGGGTTCAGCCTCGCCGTCACAATGGAAATGGTCTGGTACGGGTTCCAGGGCGTCTATGGCACGCCGCTCAGCATCGTCATCCAGGTCGTGCTGATCTTCGTCGTCTTCGGCGTGATGCTGGAAGGGACCGGGGCAAGCAACGCGCTGATCAAGATTGCCTTTGCCCTGACCGGCCGGACTCGCGGCGGCGTCGGGCACGCAGCCATCGTGTCCTCCGCTCTGTTTGGCAGCATGTCGGGCAGCGTGGTGGCCAATGTCGTCGGCACCGGCGCCTTCACCATTCCGATGATCATCCGGCGCGGCTTCAAGCCGGCCAGTGCCGGCGCCATCGAGGCGGCCGCATCGACCGGCGGACAGATCATGCCGCCGGTCATGGGGGCGGCTGCCTTCCTGATGGCTGACCTGATCGGCATGCCCTATCTGATGATCTGCCTGGCGGCATTGCTGCCGGCGCTGTTCTATTACGGCGCCCTATTTGTTGCCGTCTCGCTGGAAGCGGGCAAGGCGGGCATCCAGCCAATACCGCCAGCGCAGCGCGAGCGCATCGACCGTAAGACGGCCCTGGAATCGCTGATGTTCGTGATTCCCATCGCGGTCATCATCGCTGTGCTGGTCGCGGGCCGGTCGCCGGCTATGGCGGGCTTCTGTGCGGTGATCGCCGTTGTGGTGTCGGCGCTGATGTTCAATCCGGACCTGCGACGGAACCCGTCCCTCATCCTGAACGCCATCATCAAGGGGGGAACCGCCGGCGCGTCAATCGTCGTCGCGGTTGCCGCCATTGGCATCATCCTCGGCACGCTGAACCTCACCGGCATCGGACTCAGCTTTGCCTCTACTGTTGCAGCGCTGGGCGAGAACAACCTGCTGCTGGCGTTGGCGCTGACCGCGCTTACCTGTCTGATCCTGGGCATGGGCATGCCGACCCTGCCGGCCTATCTGGTCATCGTTCTGGTGATGGGGCGGTCGCTGCGCGAACTGGGGATAGAGCCACTGGCGATCCATCTGTTTGTCTTCTATTTCGGCGTCCTGTCCGCAATCACGCCGCCGGTGGCGGTGGCAGTCTTCGCGGCGGCCCCGATCGCGAACTCGCATCCCGTCGCCACGGCGCTTGCGGCGCTGCGACTGGCCTTCATCGGCTTCGTCATCCCGTTCGTCTTCGTGATCGAGCCCAGCCTGCTGCTGGTGCTGGACAGCTTCAATCTGGGCCAGTTCCTCATCGCCATTCTGGCCCTGAGCGTCGCCATCCTGGCGCTGTCGACAGCCTTCTATGCCTATGACGGTGCGGCCCTGTCGCCGATGCATTGCCTGTTCCGGGGGGCGCTTGGCCTGGCACCGCTAGCGGCGCTGCTCAGCGACCGTTTCGAGCTGGAGGTTACCGTCGCCTCAGCATTTCTGCTCGGCTTGTCCATGCTGCTCCGGCAACGGCAGCGGCGCTTTGTGCCCGGCTGACGCCTTTGAAGCAACCTGTTCCAAAAACTGAAAAAGTGCCCGTGAAGGGCAGGGAGGATAAAATGAGGAAACTGAAAGCCATCGCACTCTCCGGCGCGATGCTTGCCACCATCGCCGGGGGCAGCGCCGTCGCCAGCGCAAGTGACCAGGTCTATCGCTGGCAGACCATGTCGCAATCCTCGACCGATATGGTGTTCGCCATCGCCGCGACGGAATTGCTGCGCGACAAGCTGGGCCACAAGGCGCAGATCACCACGGGCCGTCCGCTGGTGCGCCAGGCTGTGGATGCCGCCAAGGAGAACCTGGAATTCCTAACCACGGCCTCGTCGGTCAATCACTTCATGCGCAACGGCATCAACATGTACGCGAAGATGCCGGAGGCGCCGGAGCTGTTCCAGAATCTGCGGATGATCCTGAACTACCCGCTTGGTGCCTATCATCTGGTGGTCTGGGCCGATAGCGGCATCACCGAGATGAAGGACCTGAAGGGCAAGCGTATCTTCCTCGGCCCGCCGGGCGGTGCTGCGACCGTGACCGCGGTACAGATGCTGGACGCGGCCACCGGCTTCAAGGCCGGCTCGGACTTCACCCAGCTGAATGTGGACTGGAATTCCGGCATGCAGGCGTTCCAGGACCGTCAGGCCGATGCGCACATGTCACCGAAGGCGTTGCCGGACCCCGCTATCGTACAGCTGGCGACGCTGGGCAAGATCCGGCTGCTGAGCCTGCCCGAAGCCGCCCTTGACGCCGACAGCATCAAGAAGGCCATGCAGATACCCGGGCGCGTCGTCACCGAGATTCCGAAGGACCTCTATGGCGCCAACCAGGTCAACGAGGAGAACATCCGCACATTGCAGACCATGGTCGGGCTTGGCACCCACAAGGGCATGTCCGAGGAAGTGATCTACAACGTGACCAAGACCATTCTGGAGAACAACGCCGCCCTGAAGGCGGAGGCTCAGTGGATGGGCGTCATCAAGGCCGAGAATGCGCTGGCCGAGATGAACGCGCCGCTGCATGTCGGCGCCTATCGCTACTACAAGGAGCGCGGCGTGGCGATCCGCGACGAGCTGGTCCCGCCGGAAGCGAAGATGTAAGCGCGGCAACACACCATTACGCTCCCGGTTTCCGACGAGAGACCGGGAGCGAAACCTCCAACCGAATTCATGACTCCGAACCGGGACAGACGGGCCAGCACGACCGTCTGTTCCAACGGGCAGGTTCGCGCCGAAAGGACCCCAGATGGGACGCAAGATTCTCTTTATCACCACCGATCAGCAGCGTCATGACGCGCTGGGCTGCAATGGCGGCAAGGTCGCCAGGACACCTGTCGTCGACGGCCTCGCCGCCGCCGGCATCAATTACAAGCGCGCGCACAATCAGAATGTGGTCTGCATGCCGGCGCGCTCGACTATGCTGACAGGACAGCATGTGCGCACCCACGGCGTCATCGCGAACGGCATCCCGCTGCCGGAGGATACGCCCGATGTTGTCCGCCTACTGCGGGAGCAGGGGGGCTACCGAACCGCCCTGATCGGCAAGGCGCATTTCGAACCGTCCTCGGCGCCGGGCGGCCCTTACTTCGAGAATTATGCCGCGTCAAAGGGCCTGCACGGGCCTCATCGCGGCTTTGAATATATGGAGCTGTGCGCCCATACCGGCCGCGCCGGGCGCAGCCTCTACCACTATCCGAAATGGCTGCAGGAGAATCACCCCGACGAGGTGGATTTCTTCCAGGAGTATGTGACGCCGGAGAAGACCATTAGCTGCAAGCGCGGCGGCGATACCGGCGCCATTCAGGTCTGGCACAACCATATCCAGCGCGAGCATTACCACACCGACTGGACGGCCGACCGGGTGATCGACTGGTTGGGCAAGCTGGACGAGGAAGAAGACTGGTTCGTCTGGATGAGCTTCCCCGACCCGCATCATCCGTGGGATCCTCCTTCTTCCGAGCTGAAGCGCGTAAACTGGCGCGATCTTGACCTTCCCGATGGCTATCCGGGCAGCGTCGAGGCGACGATAAAGATGCTGGAAGGCAAGCCGCGGCACTGGCTGGACTGGTATCTCGGCAAGGCGCAGTTCAACTACGAGTTGCCGCCCGAATTCGTGCCTGCCGAGATGACGGCGGACCAGATCCGCGAAGTCAACGCCATGTGCCACATCGAGAATGAGCTGATCGACGAGGCCATCGGTCGGGTGCTGTCCTATATCGACACCCGCGGCTGGGGGCGGGAGACGGACATCCTCTATACTGCCGACCATGGCGAATTCCAGGGCGATTTCGGCATGATGTTCAAGGGGCCATACCATGTCGACGCGTTGATGCGGCTGCCGATGGTCTGGCGCCCCGCACCGGTCGCCGCCGTCACCCCGTCGGTGGTCCAGCAGCCGGTTGGCCATGTCGACCTGGCGCGCACCTTCTGCTCGATCGCCGGCATCGCCCCCGATCCGCGCATGCAGGGGGCCGTCATGCCGACCAGCGAGGATGGCACGCGGGAGCGCGTCATTACCGAATGGGATGGCGGCTATAACGGTCACAGCATCCATCTGCGGACGCTATACCGCGACGGGTATGTGCTGACGGTCTGCGAGAAATCCACCGTGCATGACGGCACGGAGGGGGAACTGTATGACCTTAGCGAAGACCCCCGGCAGTGGGTCAATCTCTGGTCCGATCCTAAGTATGCCGCGTTGAAGAGCGACCTGATCGCGGACCTCTATGACAACCTGCCGGAAGCACGGCAACAGCCGCTGGAGCAGGTGGCGCTGGTCTGATCGTGTTGTGGGATAGCCCCGTGCCAGACCGCAATTAGACTGGTACGGGGTAAGCCTTTCATTTCCACGTTTTAAACGACCTTGCGCTCAGTCCTGCGATTATGTGCAGTTTGTCTTAGCTTGTAGGTTTAGGCGGATGAATTGAGAACAAACGAACGTTACGGTTAGCTCCAGCTGACTTTTTGAAGTACTAGCCTGCAAACAACCTTTGCGCTCATACTTGAGGTATTTACAGGCCACATCTAAAGAATCGCGGGCTGTTCACGTTTGGCCCGCAAAAATCTCCGGATAATTGCTGGAATTCCTCCCGTACCAATCAGAACGGGAAGGGTTCTAACGCGGATCACGCCCCGACTTCGGCTTGTAGCTCTTTTTCTTGCCCGGCTTCGTATCGGCTTTCCCATGAGGCTTTCCCTTGGGTTTGCCCCTTGGCTTATCGGGCATGGCGACGGCGTCCTCGGGCGGACGGAAGCCATTGTCTGGCTTGCCATACGGCTTGCGGGATAGCTTCGGCCCTTGGTGGGAATAGTCACGGGCGCGCGAGCCTACCGGGACAGGGCGGCCAGCACTGTCGGCGCGGGTAATGGTCACGCCCTTCTCGCCGCTGCCATTGGCGGTGATGGCCGCCTCGAAGCTCTCCAGCATGGCGGGCGATATCTCGAACTCGGTCGTGGTGTCGCCAACCTTGATCGAACCGACAGCGGCCTTGGTGACATGGCCGGCCTTGCAGATCATCGGCAGCAGCCAGCGCGGCTCGGCCCGGTGCTTGCGGCCCAGCGAGATGCGGAACCAGATACCGTTCTGGAAACGGTCGCTGCGTTCCGGCCTTTCGGTAGGCTCGCCGCGCTCCCGCCGCGTGCCGCGTTCTGAGCGGCTGATCGCCTGCGATCCCTCCTGGGCCTCCGACAGTTCCTCCGGCGCGGGGCGGGCGGCCATCTGCTGGCGCAGGAAGGCGGCGGCGATCTGGTCGGCGCCATAATTGGCTAGCAGCTTACCGATGAAGTCGGTCTCATCCTCCTGCGGGGCGGCGAACAGGCCTTCATCCGCCAGGATCTGCGCCTGCGCACGCGCGGTGATCTCGGCCGGGCCGGGGGCCGGCTCCATGGTGGCGTCCAGCTTGGCCAGCTGCATCAGCCGGCGGGCAGCGTTGCGACGGAAATAGGGGACGATCAGCGCGCAGACGCCCTTGCGCCCGGCGCGTCCGGTACGGCCACTGCGATGCAGCAGCGTTTCCGGGTTGGTCGGAAGGTCGGCATGGATGACGAGGTCGAGGTTCGGCAGGTCGATGCCGCGCGCCGCAACGTCGGTGGCGACACAGACCCGCGCCCTTCCATCGCGCATCGCCTGCAGGGCGTTGGTGCGCTCGGCCTGGGTCAGCTCGCCGGACAGCGCCACGACACGGAAGCCGCGATTGGCCAGCCGGCTGGTTAGATGCCGCACGGCATCGCGCGTGCCGCAGAACACCAGGGCATTCTGCGAATCATAATAGAGCAGCGCATTGATGATGGCGTTCTCGCGCTCGGTCGGCGCCACCATCAGCAGCCGGTAATCGATATCCTCATGCGGCTGGCTTTCGGCAACCGTGGAGAGCCGCACGGCATCGCGCTGGAAGCGTCTGGCCAGCTGCACGATGGGCCTGGCGAAGGTGGCCGAAAACAGGAAGGTGCGGCGTTCCTGCGGGGCGGCGGCGAGGATGAATTCGAGGTCTTCCCGGAATCCTAGATCGAGCATCTCGTCGGCTTCGTCCAGCACCACGACGCGCAGGCCGGAAATATCCAGCGAGCCGCGGGTGATGTGGTCGCGCAGGCGTCCCGGCGTGCCGACGACGATATGCGGCCCGTCGGCCAGCGCCCGGCGTTCCTGGCGCATGTCCATGCCGCCGACACAGGAACCGATGCGGGCACCGGCCTTGGCATAGAGCCACTGCAATTCGCGCTGTACCTGCATCGCCAATTCGCGAGTCGGTGCAATGACCAGCGCCATCGGCACGGAAACCGTATCAAGCACCTCTGCGTCACCCAGCAGGACAGGCGCCATGGCCAGCCCGAAGGCGACGGTCTTGCCGGAGCCGGTCTGGGCCGAGACCAGAAGGTCAGAATCCCGGGCATCCTCGCCCAGCACGGCCATCTGCACGGCGGTCAGCTTATCATAGCCACGTTCGGTAAGAGCGCTGGCAAGGGCCGGCGCCATGGAATCGAAAAAGGTCACGTAAGAATCGTCCAATCAATAAGGCTGCCGACCCTGCCGTGCGGTCCGCCGACAGGGCGGAACCGGACGCAGGGCCCGAATGACGGGGCAGCAATAAGAAGATGACGCACTGCTTAGAGTGCTGTGCCGCTGCCGTCAATCACCAGCCGCGCAATTGACTGCGCCGGACCCGGCCGCAGACAAAGAAAAAGGGGGCGCCGCCACGACGCCCCCCTTGTAGATGCGCTATTCCTTGGCGGTCAGCGCTTGTCCCAGCCCGGCACCGGGAAGATCGGATCGGCGGTCTTCACCGATTCCGGATAGACGGCCGCAAGACCCTTGCCCGGCATGTTCTGCATGATGACGTTCTGCATGCCGACCTGCTTGCCGCTTTCCTCGATCTTGTACGGCCCCGCCATGGTGACGATCTTGCCGCTGAGCGCCAGGGCGGCTTCCTTCATCTTGGCGGCGTCGGTGGTGCCGGCGGTCGCCAGGATCTTCTCCGTCACCACACCGGCGGCATAGGCCAGCGCGGTCTGGAAGTCGGCGTCATAGGCGACATCCGGGAACAGCGCCTTGTAGCGCTTGCCCACTTCCTCGCGGTTCAGCCCGTCGGTCACCTTCCAGTTGATGGCCGGGTGATAGAGCGTATGGCTGTAGATATATTCCGCATCCTTGCCGATGTCCTGGAACTGCGGCTGCGCGGCATAGAGCATGAAGGTGAACGGGAAGTTCACATTCATCTCCTTCATCTGGCGGACCATCGCCATCTGGTCGCCCTCATAGGCCACCGGATAGAAGAAGTCCGCGCCGGACGCCCGGGCCTTCTGGATCAGGATCGAGAAATCCTTGGTGCCGGCCGCGAACTTCTCGTACTGCGTGACCTGCAGGCCCTTTTCCTTCGCCAGCTTCTCGGCACCGGCGGCCATGCCGGCCGGGAAGGGCTCGTCCAGATAGACGATGGCGATCTTCTTGTTGCCGCCCAGCTTCGCCGCCAGCTCGACGCTGGGGATCGCCATCATCGAAGAAGCGATCTGCGAGGCGGAAATCAGGTACTTCGCGCCCTGGTCATAGATCGAATCGGACGCCGCCGACCAGATCACCAGGAACTTTTTGTTGCGTTCCGTCACCGCGGTGGCGGCGCTGGTGAGCGTGGAGCCGAACGGGCCGAACAGCAGATCGACCTTCTGCTCCTGGATCAGCGTCTCATAGACGCGCGGCACCATCTGCTTGTCGGAGCGGTCATCCAGCTTCACCAGCTCGACCTTGTACTTCTTGCCGCCCATCTCCAGGCCGCCGCGACGGTTGACGTCGTCCATCCAGATCTGCACGCCGCGCTCGCCCGACTGCGAGGCCAGCGCGAAACGGCCCGCCGACGAGACCGTCATGCCGATCTTCAGCGTCTCCTGCGCGCTGACCGGGCTTGGCAGCGTCAGAGTCGGCACGGCGAACGCCGCGACCGCCGCTGCGAGGGTAAATAGTTTCGGGAATTTCATCGTGATACCTCCTGAGCGCCCAGGTCTTGCGACCGGGCCCTTTCCCCGTGGATTTCTGGCGGGCGAGCCTGGCAACAAGCCATCCCGCCAATGCGACAAACGGCAATTTTCGGATCGTTTTTATGCCGTTCTGCGAAACGGCGGCATTGTCACTGTTGTGAAACCTATTTACAAGTGCCCGGAACAAATCGCCGCTGTCCCGCAGCGGACGCAAGGCCATTCCCGGATGGATGGCCGTCTATCCGAAGACCGAGGGGGCTTCTTTTATGGCAACGGATTCGAGGGACGATTCCGCGATTGCCGCCATCCGCAACCGCATCTGGTTCACGGTGATGGCTGTCATCGTCGCCGCGCTGGCGCTGGTGC
This sequence comes from Oceanibaculum sp., assembly GCF_022449305.1. Classification (NCBI taxonomy): domain Bacteria; kingdom Pseudomonadati; phylum Pseudomonadota; class Alphaproteobacteria; order Rhodospirillales; family Oceanibaculaceae; genus Oceanibaculum; species Oceanibaculum sp. The sequence goes on from NZ_JAKUSO010000054.1 coordinate 21,041, forward strand.
CGGTGCTGGGCACGTCGCTGTCCTTCTCCTTCTACCTGATGCTGTGGATCACCATGGCGACCGGGCTGAATATCATCGCCGGCTTCACCGGCTACATGCCGCTTGGCTATGTCGCCTTCTACGGCATCGGCGCCTTCGCCACGGCGATCCTGACCAAGATGTTCGGCGTGCCGGTCTATGTCTCGATCCTGGTGGGCGGCGTCTGCGGCGTGCTGCTGAGCCTTCTGTTCGCGCCGACCCTGAAGCTGAAGGGCATCTATTTCGCCATCGTCAGCCTGGGCCTCGCCATCATCTGCCGGCTGGTCATCGTGAACCTGCCGGAAAGCTGGGCCGGCGGCAGCTACGGCATCAATCTCGGCCTCAGCATCTCCCCGGTCGTAACCTTCTATTACATGCTGGCGGTCATGGTGGCCGCCCTGCTGACCATCACCTGGCTGGCGCAGTCGCGCCTCGGCAAGGCGCTGCGGGCGATCCGCGACGATGATCAGGCCGCCGAGGTGATGGGCGTGAACGTGGTCGGCACGCGGCTGAAGGCCTGGATGCTCTCGGCGCTGTTCGGCGCGCTCGCCGGCGGGGTGGAGGCCTGGTACACCAACATCATCGATCCCGAAAGCGCCTTCCAGTTCCTGGTCACCGCGAAGACGGTGATCTACGCCATCGCCGGTGGCCTTGGCACCGTGACAGGGCCGGTGATCGGCGCCATCGTCATGGTCTGGGTGGACGACCTGATCTGGCAGCGTTTCCCGATCTTCAACCTGTTCCTGCTGGGCCTCGCAATCATCCTGCTGATCCTGTTCCTGCCGCGCGGCATCGTCGGCAGCATCATCCAGCGCAAGCCGTCCTGGCGGCGGTACATCCTGTAGGCCGGGGGACGAAAAGACATGACCTATCTGATTCTGAACGGCCTCGCCAACGGCCTCATCCTCGGCGTCATCTACGCGATGATCGGCGTCAGCCTGTCGCTGCTCTACGGCGTGCTGCAGGTAAAGAACTTCGCGCATGGCGAGTTCCTGATCGCCGGCGCCTATTTCTGCTATGTGCTCTACAACGCCTTCGATCTGCACCCGCTGCTGGCGCTGCCGCTGGCCTTCCTGTGCTTCATGGCGTTCGGCTGGCTGCTGAACAACCTCGTCATGCCGCGCCTGCAGCGTTCGGACGATCCGATGCTGGCCTCGCTGCTGGTGATGTATGGCGTGTCGCTGATGCTGGCGGCCAGCATGCTGCTGCTGTTCGAGGCGGATTTCCGCTCGCTGGATTTCAGCTTCCAGCCGATTTCCATGAAGGTCGGTATCCTGTATCTGCCGACCGCCCGACTGGTCGCCATGGGCGTCACCGTGGCGATCCTGCTGGCGCTGGCCTGGTTCCTCTATTTCACCCTGCCGGGCAAGGCGATCCGCGCCTCGATCATGAACCGCGACGCGGTGCAGATCGTCGGGGTGAACATCAACCGCCTGTCGGCCGCCGCCTTCGCCCTGTCGATCGGGCTGGCCGGGGCCAGCGGCGTGATGGTGTCGATGGTGTTTCCCTCCTTCAACCCGTTTGTCGGCGTGGATTACACGCTGATCGGCTTCATCGTCGTGGTGCTGGGCGGGCTTGGCAACCCGATGGGCGCCATCCTGGGCGGCATCGTCTTCGGGCTGGCGGAGCAGATGTCCATCGTCTTCCTGCCGCAGACCATGGCGCCGATCATCGGTTTCTCGATCATGATCCTGGTGATCTTCTTCCGGCCCAACGGGCTGCTCGGCAAGGCGCGCGGTACGTGAGGGCGGCACGATGACGACGAACGACATCCTTCTGGAATCCCGCGATCTGGTGAAGCGCTTCGGCGGTCTGGTCGCGGTGAACGAGGTCTCCTTCACACTGGAACGCAACACGGTCCTCGGCCTGATAGGCATCAACGGGTCGGGCAAGACCACGGTGATGAACTGCGTAAACGGGCTGTACAAGGCCGATGGCGGCAGCATCAGCTTCGACGGGGAGGAACTGATCGGCCGCAGCCCGCATGAGGTGACGCGGCTGGGCATCGGGCGCACCTTCCAGGTGCCGCGCGTGTTCCGCCGGATGACGCTGATCGACAATCTGCTGGTGCCGCTGCTGGGCTCCAGCCTTAGCGACGCGGAGCTGACCGAGCAGGCGGAGGAGTGCCTTGCCCAGGTGAACCTCCACGGGCTACGCCAGAACTACGCGGAGGAGTTGTCCGGCGGCCAGCAGAAGCTGCTGGAACTGGCCCGCCTCATCATGCTGGACCCGAAGCTGATCCTGCTGGACGAGCCTTTCGCCGGCGTGAACCCGTCGCTCTGCCAGCTGCTGCTGGAGCGCATCGAGGGGCTACTGGAGAAGGGCAAGAGCTTCATCCTGGTCAGCCATGACCTCACCTCGATCTACCGCCTGTCGAGCCACATCGTGGTGCTGAACGAAGGCCGGAAGATCGCCGAGGGATCGGTCGATGAAGTGAAGAAGAATCCGGACGTGATCGAAGCCTATCTGGGGAGTGCCTCGGCATGACCGATGTGCCCAAGACTGCACCGCTGATGGAGATGCGCGATGTCTTCGTCTCCTACCACGGCGATATCAGCATCCTGAACGGCCTCAGCCTGAACATCCCGGAAGGCAAGATCACCGGCATCATCGGCCCGAACGGCGCCGGCAAATCGACCGCGCTGAAGACGCTCTATGGCTTCCTGAAGCCGCAGCGCGGCGAGATCCGGCTGGGCGGAGAGCGTATCGACGGGCTGGAACCCTACCAGTTCATCGAGCGCGGCATCGCCTATGTCCCGCAGAATCGCAGCCTGTTCAACGATCTGTCGGTCGAGGACAATCTGCGCCTGGGCTGCTGGGTGTTTCGCAAGGACAAGCCCCGGATGGAGCGCGCGCTGGAACGCGCCTATGCCCAGTTCCCGATCCTGAAGCAGAAGCGCAAGGATATGGCCGGCAGCATGTCGGGCGGCCAGCAGCGTTTCCTGGAGCTGGCGCGCGCGCTGGCGCTGGAGCCGAAGATTGTCATGCTGGACGAGCCGACGGCGATGATCGCGCCGAAGCTGTCGCAGGAGCTGTACGCCTTCATCAAGGCGCTGCCGGAGCAGGGGGTGACCGTCATCCTGGTGGACCAGAATGTCCGCCAGTGCGTGAACGTCTCCGACCATGTCTATATTCTGGAACTCGGCCAGAACAAGGCAGATGGGGCTGCTGCCGACTTCAAGGGCGACAGCCGGATGCGCGAGATGATCGCGGAGTGGCTGGACTACAAGATCGACTGAGTAATGCGCAAACCGGCCTTGCCGCGGACTGGGCAAGGCGGGTGATGCTTTCGTCTTACAGGTGGGTGC
>NZ_JAKUSO010000055.1:0-24355 GCF_022449305.1 Oceanibaculum sp.
GGACGCGGTGATCGACAGCGTGCCGGGTGACGGCACGACCGTCAGCATCCGTTTCCCGCGCGAGCGTGTGCAGCCAGCGGCGCCAAGGACCGCCCCGGAGGAGCGGCGCTAAGCTTCCGGCGCGGTTTGGCAGTCGGAAGGCACGCAGTATGGGCTACCGGCTGGCTGGGCTCAGATATTCCATGATCGTTGCATTTGATCGGCCTTGGCTGCTCCCGGGCACCGGTCTGGGCGCACGATTCGCTCCCTGAGGCACTGACTGTCACGCAGCGGGCAACTTGCAGGTGAGCGGGTGATGGAGAGCGGAAATATAATAATTTGTCTTAAATCTGAAACTAAAACACATTCGCAAATGCTTGATGTTAATCAGTGCATATGATGATATGCATCAATTGTATCGTTCGCTCGTCATCAAAAATATCGCATCGATACGCACAAAGTAATGACCACACAAATTCTATGGATATAGGAACTTTCATCCATTAGAGATGTGCGGCCTGTTTCATGCGTGCGTATTCAACGAAAAGAGCGGAAACGGGCCAAGACAGGACAGGACGCGTCAGCGCGGGGATGGGGATGAATATGCAAGCCGAGGCCAGGTCCGAGCGGTTCGCGCCGGATTTTCAATCCGTCCTGTCGGATATCACGCGGCTGATCGAGGCGCGGGCGATCACGCTCTATACGCCGCATCTGGCGCCGTCCGATCCGCGGGCCGTGTGGGCGGCCACGGGCATACCGCAGGAAGCGCTCAACGAATATGCCGCCTATTACGGCAGCCTGGATGTCTGGACGCAGGCCGCGACCCGCGACGGGCTGCCGCCGAAGGGCAGCCTGATCGTTTCGGACGAGCTGCTGCCGCCGGAGGATCTGCGGCGCAGCGAATTCTACAATGATTACCTGAAGCCCTATGAGATCGGGCGCACGCTGGTCTCCATCGTCGATGACGGCAAGCTGCCGGGCTTTCCGCGCGTGCGCCTGTCGATCGTCCGGGCCGAGGCCCAGCGCCCGTTCGATGCGCGGGAGAAGGCGACGCTGGGGGCGATGCAGCAGCTGCTGCGCACCGTCATGCGGCTGCATCAGGGTAGTATCCTGGCCAGCGGGCAATCGCAGCTGGAGGTTCTGGCGTTCGACCGGCTGAAGGAGCCGATCTTCATTCTCGACGCCGATACCTCGGTCCTCGCCTCGAACGAGGCGGCGCGGCGGATCGCCCAGTCCGACCCGCGGCTGCAGCTGCTGCGGGGCCGGCTGGTCTTTTCCAAGGCCGGCGACAATAACGACCTGCGCACCGCGCTGGCGGCGCTGGAAGCGGGCCGCGAAGCCCCGGTCTTCCTGCAGCTTTCCAGCAGTATGGCGGATGGAAGCCCGCTCTCGCTGATCCTGTCGCGCCCGTCCGGCCTGACTGCGGGGCAGACGCAGAACTGCATCGTCCTGCAGGTGCTCGACGCCGAGGCTGCCGGCGCGGATGACAAGGAATTGCTGGTCGCGCGGCTGGCCCTCACCGAGGCGGAGGCTGTGGTGGCGCTGGGGGTCGCACGCGGCATGTCGCATGAGGATATTGCCCGCTTGCGGCAGACCAAGGTCAGCACGGTGCGCACGATCCTGCAGCGGCTCTACGAGAAACTCCGCATCAACAAATCGACGGAGCTGTCGCGGCTCGTCCACCAGACGCTGTCGCACGATATCTTCCTGCGCTGAGCGCCGGCGCGCTTGATCAAGCTTTACGTTATTTTATCCTAAATTAGAGAAACCGCTGTTAGGCTTGTCGTTCGCCGGCAAGGTTTGCGGCGGCTTTCGGGCATGTGCCCTCCTGTCCGCAATCCTTGAAATGATATTTTTCAAGCGGTACATCCGGAAGGGTACGCACGCAGAACCGACCGGCAGAAAGCCGGGGGAGGACGAGAATGGCCAGGCAGCCGGCAGTGGCGGTGACAGGGGAGCGGGTGGATTTCGGCGAGAACGAGATCATCGTCTCGAAGACCGATCCCAAGGGCCGCATCACCTATTGCAATGATGTGTTCATGAAGGTTTCCGGCTATAGCGAGGCGGAGACGCTGGGCCAGCCGCACAGCTTCATCCGTCATCCCGACATGCCACGCAGCGTCTTCAAGCTGCTGTGGGACAGGATCCAGGCCGGCCAGGAAATCTTCGCCTATGTGAAGAACCGCACCAAGAGCGGCGGCCATTACTGGGTGCTGGCGCATGTGACGCCCAGCCTGGACGGCCAGGGGCGGATTCTGGGTTATCACTCCAACCGTCGTTTTCCGAAAGCGGCTGCGCTCACGGCCATCGAACCGATCTACAAGGAACTGCGCGCCATCGAGGAGCAGCCGGCCAACCGCAAGGACGGGCTGAAGGCCGCGCAGGAGCGCCTGGCCGCCATGCTGCAGGAAAAGGGACTCGGCTATGACGAATTCGTCCTCTCTCTCTAGGGCCGGCACCGCCGCCCTGCTGGCGGTGCTGACCGCCGCCGCCGCAGCCCTGCTACCCTGGCTGCCGGTCGCTGAAGCCGGCCTCTATGCCAGCGCCGCTGCCGCCCTGTCGGCGCTGTGCGCGGTGGCGACGATGCTGTTTCTGGCGAAGGCCCGGCGCTGGATCGTGCGCACGCAGGAAGTCTGCACCGCGGTGGCGGCCGGCGATTTCGAGCAGCGGCTGACGCGCCTCGACGAGGGCGGAGAGATGCTGGCGCTGTTGCGTGCGGTCAATCATCTGGTCGATGTGACCGACGCCTTCGTGCGCGAGGCCGGGGCCGCCATGGACTATGTCGCCAAGGGCCGCTTCTTCCGCAAGATCCAGCCGCAGGGCTTCGGCGGGCATTTCCTCGTCAGCGCCAACCGGATCAACGAGGCCACGGAGAGCATGGGCGCCAAGGTGACGCATTTCGCCAGCCTGACCGACGGCTTCGAAAGCCAGGTCGGCAGCGTGGTCGAGGTGGTGGCCTCGGCGGCGACGCAGCTGCAGGCAACCTCCTCCAGCCTGACCGGGCTGGCCAACAGCACCATGACCCAGACCACCGCCGTCGCCGCCGCGACGGAAGAGGCTTCGGCCAATGTCGGGGCGGTCGCCTCGGCGTCGGAGGAGCTGTCGGCCTCCATCGGCGAGATCACCCGGCAGGTCGGCGATTCGCTGCGCACCATCCAGGCGGCGAACGACAAGGCGAAGCTGGCGAACGACCAGGTCGCGACGCTGAGCCAGGCCGCCGAGGAGATCGGCAGCGTCATCACCCTGATCCGCGAGATTGCCGAGCAGACCAATTTGCTGGCACTGAACGCGACCATCGAGGCGGCGCGGGCCGGCGAGGCGGGCAAGGGCTTCTCCGTCGTCGCGTCGGAGGTGAAGAGCCTGGCCAACCAGACCGGCGAGGCGACGGCCCGCATTCAGGATCAGGTCGAGGGCATCCGCACGGCGACCGGCAAGGCGGTCCACGCGATCGGCGAGATCGTCACCGCCATCGACGATGTCAGCCGCATTTCCGCCTCGGTGAATCTGTCGGTCGAGGAGCAGGCGGCGGCGACCTCGGAGATCTCCAAGAATGTGCAGGAAGCCTCGGCCGGCACGGCGGAGGTCGCGCGCAGCACCACGCTGGTGCTGGAATCCGCCGGCGAGACCGAAAGTGCCGCGCGCGACGTGCAGAACGCCGCCGGCGAGCTGTCGCGCCAGGCCGAGGTGCTGCGCGCCGAGGTGGACCGCTATCTGGGAGCGGCCCGCTCGGCTTAGCTCAGGGGATAATCTTCTCGTCGCGGAAGCGCCGGAACAGCCGCAGGAACATCTCCTCGCTGTCGATGACATTGTGGAAGCCGTGCTGGCGCGATTTGGTGACGTTCGACATCACGTCCCAGTCGGCGCCGAACACATAGTCGCCGAACGGCCAGGCAGCGATCTCGTCGAAGCCATAGGGCTTCAGACCGTGCTTCGCGACGAGGGCGTTCCAGAGGTCTTCCTTGTCCGCCATCATCTGCGTCAGCGAGATGGTCTGCGGCGGCGCATAGGGCAGGCCGAAGAAATCCGCGAAGACCGGCCACAGATGGCACCAGCGGAAATAATCGCCATTGGTGATGTTGTAGGCCTGGTTGGAACAGCGCGGCTCCAGCGCCGCCCACAGGCAGGCATCGGCGAAATGCGCCGAATCCGTCACCTGATAGACCGAGGTGTAGGCGCCGGGCTTGCCGGGAAAGCGGAAGGGCAGGCCGAGTTCGCGGCAGAAGGCGGCATAGACGCCGATCACCGGCACGATGCTCATCGGCGTGCCGGGCGCGAAGCCGCACAGGGTCTGCGGGCGCAGCTCCACCCAGTCCCAGCGCTTGCCCTTCTGCCGCTCGGTCAGCCAGTCCACCTGGTTGAAGTAATAGTTGGGCGGCATGTGGCGCGGATCGCTCTCCCGCGCCGGCGTCTTGTAGGGGCCCATATGCACGCCATAGGTCTTGGTGCCGGTCACCAGCACGACGCGTTCGAGATGGGGCGAGATCGCCTCCACGGCGCTGACCGAACTGACCAGCATGCCGAGATTAGGCGCGATGTTCGCGGCATAGCCCGAGGCATGGCCGGGTACAGCCTGGAAGGCGGCGTAGAAGATGTGCGTGGCATCGGCGCAGGAACCTATCTTGGTGGCCACGTCGCGCTCGTCCAGCAGATCGACGGCGACATAGCGCACATCGCCCCGGCTCTCGCCCTGCCGGCGCGACAGGCCGACAATCTCCCAGCCGCCCTCGGCCTCCAGCCGCTCCACGATATAGCGCCCGATGACACCCAGCGCGCCGACGACGATAGCCTTCTTTTTTCCGGTCATTTGCTGCCCCTGTTCCTTTGGCTTCCCCACGGCCTATAGGACATGCACCGGCGGGGCCGGAAGGCAAGCTTCCCCGTTTGTCTGGCTTTTCCTTCGATGAGTGGCTGAAACGGTCTATATCCCCGGGGGATGTAAAGCGGGGAGAACAGGCGGCGTGACAATTCTGCGGTTGGCCTTACGCGATCTGCGCGGCGCGATGGGCGGTTTCTGGCTGTTGATCTTGTGCGTCGCCCTTGGTACGGCGGCGATGGCGACGACCGGCCTGCTGTCGCGCATGGTGCTGGACGGCGTGCAGGCCGGCGCGCGCGCCGGCATTGGCGGCGATGTCTCGCTGCGGCTTTATCACCGCCCACCGCCACCCGAGCATCTGGCGCTGTTCGCTGAGGCCGGCACCGCCAGCCTGACCGCCGAGCTGCGGCCGCTGGCGCATGGCGGCGGCAGCAGCACGCTGGTCGAGATGAAAGCGGTCGATGCCGCCTATCCGCTCTACCCCGATGGCGTCCTGTATCCCTAAAGGCCCCTGTCAGTAGCTCGGTCGGAACGCGACGTCTTCCGTTCCACTGGCGGGGGCGAGGATTTGCTGGCGTTGCTGGGGCTGGTGCGGGGCGACCGCATTATGATCGGCGGCCAGAATTTCGAGATGCGGGCAATGATCCGCGCCGAGCCGGACCGCGCGCTGCGCGGCTTCACGCTGGGGCCACGGGTGATCGTCGCCTTGCCGGCTATCGAGCAAAGCGCGCTGGTGGCACCCGGCACCCAGACCTATTGGTACAGCCGCGTGCGCCTGCGGGACCAGCTGGCGGCGGGCGACTGGATTCGCGATTTCGGGCAGCGCTTCCCGGAGGCCGGCTACCGCATTATCGATGCCGCGGATGGCGTGCCCGGCGTGGAGCGCAGCATGGCTTTCGTCACCTCCCTGCTGATCCTGCTGTCGCTCGGCATGGTGCTGATCGGCGGCGTCGGCGTCGGTGGCGCGGTCAGCGCCTATCTTGAACGCAAGCGCGACACCATCGCCATCCTGAAGGGGCTGGGCGCCACCAGCGCTACCATGCGGCGGCTTTACCTCGCGCAGATCGTGGCGGCGTCGCTGGCCGGTATCGCTTTCGGACTGGCGCTCGGCATCGCCGCCGCCCGCGCCGCAACGCCGCTGCTGGCCGGCTGGCTGCCGCTCGATCCGGCGCTTCGGTCGCTGCCGCTGCTGAGTGCTGCCGGTTTCGGGCTGCTGGCGAGCCTGATCTTCGCGCTCTGGCCGCTGGCGCGGGCAGCGCAGCTGCCGCCACAGCATCTGCTGCGCGACCTTGTGGCGGGCGACCGGCAGCGCCCTGGCTGGCGGACGCTCTCCGCACTGGCGCTGCTGGCGGTGCTGCTCCTTTTGCTGCTGGTCTGGTCGGCGCCGCTGCCGGTGGTGGTTGCTTTGTTCGCCGCCGGGGCGGCGCTGGCGGTGCTGGGATTCCTCGCCCTCGGACGGGTTGTCATGTGGGGCGCCGGCCGGTTTGCAGGCCGCACCCGTCATCCGCTGCTGCGACTGGCGCTCGCCAATCTGCACCGGCCCGGCGCGCCGACGGCATCGCTGGTGCTGGCGCTGGGCCTCTGCCTGACGCTGCTGGTCGCGGCTTCGTCGCTGCGCGGCAATGCGGCTTCGCATCTGCAAGACACGCTGCCGGCGGCATCCCCCGACCTGATCCTGCTGAACCTGCCACCGGAGGAGGCCGCACGCTTCGATACGCTGATAGCGAGGCAACCCGGTTTGGTCCGCTGGACACGCGCTCCCTTCCTGCATGGGCGACTCGACCGTGTCGGGGGCGTGCCGGTCGCCGAACTGCGGATCCCGGCGGAAGTCGGCTTCGTCGTCCGCGGCGACCGGGGCCTGTCCTGGCGGGCCGATCCGCCCGCCGCCGGCGTCGTGGCCGGCGACTGGTGGCCGGCGGATTATGACGGGCCGACGCTGCTGTCGGTCGATGCGCGCGTGGCGGACAGGCTGGGCGTCACGGTCGGCGATACTCTGACGCTGAACGTGCTGGGCGAACCGCTGGAAGGGCGGATCGCCAATCTGCGCCGGGTGGACTGGGCGGGGCTCGACCTGGACTTCCCGATCCTGCTGTCACCGCCGGCCGATCCGCCGCCTCATCGGGAGGTGGCCGCGCTCTGGCTGGCGGATGAGGCGGCGCTGGAGACAGTGCGGGCGGTCCTTGCCGATGCCTTCCCTGAATCGCCGACGATCAAGGTCGCGGAGGTGATCGATTTCCTCGCCGGGGTGGCCGCGCGCGGCGGAACGGCGATGACGGCGCTGGCGGCGGCGAGCGGGCTGGCCACCCTGCTGGTGCTGATGGGGTCCGTGCTGGCCGGACAGCGTCGGCGGGTGCAGGAGGCGGTGCTGCTGAAGATGCTGGGCGCGACGCGCCGGCAGTTGGCCGTGGCGGCGCTGCTGGAATATGGGCTGATCGCGGTTGTTGCCGGGCTGGCGGCGCTGCTGCTGGGGAATCTCGCCGCCTGGGCAGCGATTGGCGGCTGGCTCAATTTCCGCCCGGCGTTGGTCGGTGCGCTGCCCTGGCTCGCCGGGGCGGCAGCGGTCATGGCACTGGCCGGGCTTGCCGCCCTGAACCGCGCGCTCGCCCGGTCGCCGGCCCTTATGCTGCGGCAGGGCTAGGCCACGCCGTCACAAAGCTTTCTGCTTGCCGCGACGCCTCCGCATGATAGCGTTCGGGGGAATTTTCGGCGGGAGAAACCCTTTGAGCGCGACCACGACGACGGCCCTTCCCGACGGGCGCACCATCCAGTGCGTGAACCCGTATGAGGTGGATTTCTCGGTGCATGAAATCTTCTCCGAGGATTTCGCCGCGCACGGCATCGATCTGCCCGCGGAGGGCGTCTATTTCGATGTCGGCGCCAATATCGGGCTGTTCGCGATCTATCTGCGCGACCGCTGCGCGCAGGGCCGTATCTTTGCCTATGAGCCGATGCCAGCTGCCTTTGCCGCCCTTGCCGGCAATGCCGCCGCGCTGACGCCGCCAGCGGAGGCGATCCCGCTGGGGCTGGGCCGGGCGCCGGGTACGCTGGAATTCGACTATTTCCCCGGCATCTCCGCCCTGTCCACGGCGAACCGCGCGGTTGGCGAGAAGCTCTCCGCCGGGCTGCGGGAAGTCCTTGCCGGCAGCGGTGCCTCCGAGGCGGTGCGGGAAATTGTCGAGCGCATCGGCACGACGGAGCGGATGGAAGAGGCCGATTTCCTCGACAGCCTGTTTCGCACCGAGCGTGTGACCGCCGAGATCGACACCCTGTCCAGCCAGCTGGCCGCGCGCGGGCTGGCAGGCATCGATTTGCTGAAGATCGACACCGAAGGGGCGGAGAAGGAGGTGCTGGCCGGCATCGCCGAGTCCGACTGGCCGAAGATTCGCCAGCTGCTGGTCGAGGTGCATCTGGGCCGCGATGAAACCGAGGCCATCGAGGCCGACCTCAAGCGGCGCGGCTACCGCACCAGCATTGGCGGCCATCCGCTGTCGCAGGGCGGCGCGCCGGTGTTCCACATCTATGCCAGCCGTGGGGCGACCGGGGGGAAAAGGTGAGCCTGTCGGATGAGGCCGCCGCCATCGACTGGTGGGGGCTGCTGACCAGCCGGGATTTCCTGCAGAATCCCTATCCGGCGCTGCACCGGATCCGTGAACGGGGGCCGGTGCATTTCGACGCGGCCAGCGGCATCTATTTCGTGCTCGGCCACGAGGAATTCTCGCGCATCCTGAAGGCGCCGGAGATGGGGCGCGACACCCGCCTGTGGCGCGGCGGCTGGTATGAGGAGTCCTACCGCCAGAATGACCCGGTCGGCTACCGGCTGTTCGGCGATTTCCAGCCGCAGATGATCAACGCCAACCCGCCCGACCATGGCCGCATGCGCGGCGTGTACGAGCCGGCCTTCCGCGCCCAGGCGATGACGGCGCTGGAAGTAATGATCGAGGCGGAGGCCGCCCGGCTGCTGGACGCGCTACCGCGTGGTGGCACGGTGAACATGATCGACGGCTTCGCCGGGCCGATGCCGCTGCGCGTGCTGTGCAATCTGTTCGACATGCCGCAGAGCATGGATGAGACCATCGCGCGCTGGAGCGCCTCGCTGATCCGCATCGGCGATATTCTGATGACGCCGGAGCAGAAGCAGGAGGCGCTGGACGCGCTGATCGCGTTCAAGGATTTCCTGCGCGGCCATATTGCCGAGCGGCGCAAGCGGCCGGGCGAGAGCCTGATGGACATGGCGATCCGCGCGCATGACAGCGGCACCACCGACGAGGAGGAGACGCTGACCAACCTCGTCTCCATGCTGGTGGCCGGGCACGAGACCACGGTGACGCTGGTTGGGAACGGCCTGCTGCTGCTGCTGCGCCACCCGGACCAGATGGCGCGGCTGCGTGCCGACCCGGCGCTGATCCGCCCGGCGCTGGAGGAATTCATGCGCTGCGAGCCCGGTGGCAACATGATCCTGCGCGTCGCCATCGAGGATTATCCGGTCGGCGATACCATCATTCCCGCCAGATCGCCGGTGATCGGGCTGATCGGGGCCACCAACCGTGACCCGCGCCGGTTCGAGCGGCCGGACGATTTCGATGTCGGGCGGCGGCCGAACGCGCACCTGACCTTCGGCGGCGGCGTGCATGTCTGCATCGGCGCTCCCTTGGCGCGGCTTGAAGGGCGCATCGCCTTCACCAGCCTGCTGAGCCGTTACCCGCGGATGGAACTGGCGGGCGAGCCGGAATGGCGGCTCGACCGGCTGAACGCGCGCGGCCTTGCCAGCCTGCCCGTCAAACTGGGAGAAGCGGCGTGAGCGGAGCTGTCGGAATCGAGGCGCTGAACGTCTATGCCGGTGCCGCCAGCCTGGATGTGCGCGAACTCTGCGTGCATCGCGGGCTGGACATGCCGCGCTTCGAAAATCTGCTGATGCGCGAGAAGACGGTGGCGCTGCCTTACGAGGACCCCGTCAGCTATGCGGTGAATGCGGCAAAACCGCTGCTCGACCGGCTGGACCCGGCGGAGCGCAACCGCATCGAGATGGTGGTGGCCTGCACCGAATCCGGCATCGATTTCGGCAAGTCGATGAGCACCTATATTCACCACTATCTGGGGCTGCCGGGCAATTGCCGCCTGTTCGAGATCAAGCAGGCCTGCTACTCCGGCACGGCGGGCTTGCAGATGGCGGTGAATTTCGTGCTGTCGCAGACCTCGCCCGGCGCCAAGGCGCTGGTGGTGGCGACCGACATCTCGCGCTTTGCGCTGGCCGACGAATCGGCGATCCAGGAATGGGCCTATTCCGAGCCCAGCTCCGGCTCCGGCGCGGTGGCGCTGCTGGTCAGCGACACGCCGCATCTGCTGGCCATCGATCCCGGCGCCTATGGCAATCACGGCTTCGAGGTGATGGATACCTGCCGCCCCGGCCCGGACACCGAGGCGGGCGACGCCGATCTGTCGCTGATGGCCTATCTCGATTGCTGCGAGAAGGCCTACAAGGATTATGCCCGCCGGGTCGAGGGGGCGGATTTCCGCGAGACCTTCGGCTATCTGTGCTTCCACACCCCGTTCGGCGGCATGGTGAAGGGCGCGCACCGGCATCTGATGCGCAAGCTCTACAAGACCCCGCCGCCGGAGATCGAGGCGGATTTCCAGCGCCGCATGGCGGGCAGCCTGGCCTATGGCCAGCGCGTCGGCAACACGGCGGGGGCGTCGGTATTCCTCGGGCTGGCCGGCACGCTGGCGACCGGCGATTTCGCCAGCCCGCAGCGCATCGGCTTCTTCTCCTACGGCTCCGGCTGCTGCTCGGAATTCTACAGCGGCGTGGCCACATCCGACGGGCAAAGCCGGCTGCGCGCGATGGGCATCGATGCGGCGATGGATGCCCGCTACCGCCTGTCCATCGAGGAGTATGAGCGGCTGTTGCGCGGCAACAGCACGCTCCGCTTCGGCCTGCGCGACGCGCTGCCGGATCGCGCCATCGTGCCGGGTGCCTGGCAGGTCTATGAGGGTGGCGGTTCTAATGGCCAGCGGCTTGTCCTGCGCGCCATCGAAGGGTATCACCGGCTCTACGACTGGATTTAGGACGGAAGGCCAACAGGTGGACAGCGACAGCATCCTCAGCATCATCATTTCGCAGATCCGCATCGTGGTGCCGGACCTGGCCGACCATCCGATCGGGCGCGCCGATGCGATGGCCGATCTCGGTCTCGATTCCATCGAGCGCAGCGAGATCGTGCTGGCGACGCTGGAGGAGCTTGGCCTCGATATCCCGATGGTACAGCTGCACGGGCCGCGCAATATCGGCGAGCTGGCCGATCTGCTGCATGCCAAGCGCGCAGGATAATCCAGCCTCCATCGTCATTGCCGGCATCGGTGTCGCCGCCGGCCGGGGCTATGGCAAGCAAGCCCTGCGCGACGCGCTGTTCGGGGAGGCGCTGACCTTCGCGACGCTGCGCCGCGACGGGCGGCAGCTGCCGGACGCCTCCTCCTCCTTCATCGGCCTGGAACTGCCCGACCCGCCGGAGCTGCTGCCGGCCCGCATCGCGCGTACGGCGGGCCTGCCGGGCCGCGCCGCCATCGCCGTGCTGGACGAGGCCTGGCGCGAGGCCGGGCTGGAGGCGCTCGACCCGGCGCGCATCGGGCTGGTGGTCGGCGGCAGTAATCTGATGGCGCGCGAGCAGATGCTGGCGCAGCGCGACTACGCCGGACGCATGGCCTATTGGCCGCCGCGCCACGGCCATATGTTCCTCGATACCGATATTGCCGGATTGTGCGCCTCGGCCTTTCCGATCAAGGGCTTCACCATGAGCGTCGGCGGCGCATCGGCCAGCGGCGCGGTCGCGGTGATCCAGGCGGCGGAGGTGGTGCGCAGCGGGCGGGTCGATGCCTGCATCGCGCTGGGGGCACTCCAGGATGTCTCCTGCCTCGATCTGCAGGGTTTCCGGGCGCTGGGTGCGCTGGCGGATATCTGCCGGCCCTTCGACCGCGACCATGCCGGTTTCGTCTATGGCGAATCGACAGCGGCGCTGGTGCTGTGCCGGGCGGATATTGCCACTGAGGCGCCCTACGGCACGCTGGCCGGTTGGGCGCATCTCGCCAGCGGCAATCGCGGGCCGGAACCCTCAATGGAGGGCGAGCTGGCGGCAATCCGCTCGGCGCTGGCGATGGCCGGGCTGTCGCCCGAGGATATCGACTATGTGAATGCGCACGCCACCGGCACGCCGCTGGGCGACGAGACCGAGCTGGCGGCGCTCCGCGCGGCGGGGCTGGACCACGCCCGCATCAACGCCACCAAATCGCTGATCGGCCATGGGCTGGCCTCGGCGGGCGCGGTGGAGCTGGCGGCCACGCTGATCCAGATGCGCGACGGAAGGCTGCATCCGACCCGCCATCTCGACAACCCGATCGACCCGGCGATGGGCTTCGTGCGCGGCGCGGTGGAAGAACGCACAATTCGCACGGCGCTGAAACTCTCCTTCGGCTTCGGCGGGGTGGATACGGCGCTGGTGATAAGGGGTGAGGCATGAGCGGCGAGACAATCCGGCTGGAGATCGACAAGGGCATCGCCCGGCTGCGGCTCGACCGGCCGGAGGCTGGCAACGCGATCAACGCCCAGATGGTAGCGGAGCTCGACGCGGCGCTGACGCGCTGCGAGGCGGAGGGGGTGACCGTCCTGGTCCTCGAAGGATCGGGCGACAGTTTCTGCGCCGGCGGAGATTTCGAGGCGACGGCCGCGGGCGAGACGCTCGACCCGGCGGCGCTCTACGATCTCTGGCGGCGGCTGGCGGAAGGCCCGTTCGTCAGCGTGGCGCTGGTGCGCGGGCGGGCCAATGCCGGCGGAGTCGGGCTGGCCGCCGCCTGCGACATCGTGCTGGCCGACCGCAGCGCCAGCTTCGGCCTGTCGGAGATGCTGTTCGGCCTGTTCCCGGCCTGTGTGCTGCCCTTCCTCGCGCGGCGCATCGGCGCGCAGAAGGCCCATTACATGACGCTGATGACGCGCCCGCTGCCCGCCGAGGAGGCCGCCGGCTGGGGGCTGGTCGATGCGCTGGGCGACGAGGCGGAGGCGCTGCTGCGCCGTCATCTGCAGCGGCTACGCCATCTGGGCCGGCCCGCCATCGCGCGCTACAAGGCGCACCGCGCTGCGACCGACGACAGTCTGGCGCGCGGCCGCGATGCGGCGCTGGCCGCGAACCGCGAGATGTTCGCCGATGCCGAGGTGCAGCGGAACATCCGCCGCTATGTGACGGAGATGAAGTTCCCCTGGGAAGTGTGAGGGGGGAGGCTTAAACTTCTAGGCCGCCAGCGGCTTGCCGCGCAGATCGATGGCGCGCGATTGCGGCGGCACCACGCGGGTCAGGCCCGCACCTTCGCGGCGGACGAAGTAGCGGTCCAGCAGGGCGATGGACAGCAGGAAGACGAAGCACTGGTCCTCCTTGGTGCCGATCTCCCCGGCTGGGCGGTTCAGCACCTTGTCGGTCAGCCGGCGGGCGAATTTCGCATCCAGGAAGGGCAGCTTCGCCAGCTCCGCTTCCGACAGCAGCGCCTCCAGATAATCCGGTCGGGCGCTGGCGAAGGCCGCACTGTCCGGCGCGCGATAGGGGAATTTCCGCTTGGTCACGATGGAGGCGGGCAGCTCGCCCGCGAAGGCGCGGCGCAGCAGGCGCTTTTCCTCGAACCCGTCATCGAAGCGCAGGTTGGTGGCGCTGGCCGCCGCGACCACAGCCGGGTCGAGGAACGGGCAGCGATTCTCCACGCCATGCGCCAGGCTCATCCGCTCGCCCTGGGTGGACAGCAGATAGCCGGCCAGCAGCGTCCGGTATTCCAGCCATTGCGCCTTGTGGGTATCGCTGATCGCGCCATAGCCCGGCGCCCCGGCGACCAGCCGGGAGATCGCAGCGAAGGGATCGCCCGCATCGCGCAGCAGCCTTGTGGCGAAGCGGCCATTCTGGAAGCGCATCTCGTGCGAGAACAGGCCGGGCATCCGCTCCTCGGCGAATTGCTGGTAGAGGCCGGTCAGCGCGGCGATCTCCTGCGGGCCGTAATGGGTGAGGTGCGGGTAGAGCCTGCCCAGCCGGTCGCGCCGCACATCCTCGCCCAGATCGTTCCAGGCGCGGCGCAGCAGCACTTCCTTGAACAGATCGTAGCCGAGGAAGGCCTCGTCCGCGCCCTCGCCGCTGAGGATGACCTTGATGCCGGCATCGCGGGTCAGGCGCGACAGCAGGTACATCGGCACGAAGGCGCAGCGGAAGGCCGGCATTTCGGCATGGAACACGGCATCGGGCAAGGCGCTGGCGATATCGCCATGGCTGATGGTCAGCGCCTGGTGGCGGCTGCCCAGGAAGTCCGCCATCTCGCGCTGCTGTGGGGATTCGTCGAAGGCGGCATCCTCGAAGGCGACCGAGAAGGTGGAGAGCGCATGCCGGCTCTCGCGCTGCGCCAGCAGGGCGGTGATCGCGGAATCGACGCCGCCGCTCAGATAGACGCCGACCTCCACATCGCTGCGCAGCCGCAGGGCGACGCTGGCCCGCAGCCGCTCGCGGATCAGCTCCAGCGCCTCGGCTTCGCTGGAGACAGTCTCCGCCACATCGAAGGACAGCGCCTCATAGCGATGGCGGTTGACGGTGCCGTTCTCGACGCTCATCCACTCGCCCATCGGCAGACTGTCGATGCCCCTGAAGCCGGTCTGGTCAGGCAGCGGCGTCCAGCAGGCGAGGATCGAGGCGAGCTGCTGCTCGTCCTGCTCGAAGGAAAAGCCGGGCACGGCGAAGAAGGATTTCATCTCCGAGGCGAAATAGAACTCCCCGCCGCGCCACAGATAGAACAAGGGCCGCTTGCCATAGCGGTCGCGCGCCAGCACCAGCCGGCCGCTGGCCCGGTCATAGAGCGCGAAGGCGAAGCCGCCATTGAAGCGCGGCAGGCAGGCTGCGCCCCAGTGCAGCCAGGCCTGCAGTACCACCTCGGTGTCGGAGCGGGTCTCGAACACGCGCCCGGCGGCTTCCAGCTCGGCGCGCAGCTCCAGGTAATTATAGACCTCGCCATTATAGGCCAGCCAGTAGCGCCCGCTGGGGTCGCTCATCGGCTGAATGCCGGAGGCTATGTCAATGATTGACAATCGTGCGGTGCCGAGTGCTGCGCGGTCGTCCAGCATATGGCCCATGGCATCCGGTCCGCGATGGCCGATGGCGGTCAGCATGGTGCGGATCGTCTCCGGCCATGCCGCCGGCTCATGCGCCGCCCCCAGAAATCCGGCGATGCCGCACATGGTCAGTTACCGGAGCTGGCGGTAGGGGCGGTCTTGCGCGCCACGAAGTCGCGGATCTGAGTCAGGCTGACCAGCACGTTGCCGGTCATCTCCGCCTCGGTGAAACGGAAGCCGTACTCCTGCTCCAGGAAGCGGCAGAGCTGCACATAGCCGAAGGAATCCATGACCCCTTCCTTGAACAGGTTGGTGTCCTCGGGGAAGCTCTCGTCATATTCGATGAGGAATTGTTCCTCGATGAAGGCGCGAATTTTTTCCATGTTCTCAAAAGCTTCCGGGAAAGTCGGTTGAGGGAAGTCGGCACTCCGGGGCAGCAGGATCAATTCTACAGCGGTTCGTCCGGCCTGTCTGCGCCGGCAAGGGCCCGGACCGCCCTTGCGGCATCGTCAAGCGGCTTTTTATCTATTTATCATAAATGTATTTTTTGCGCATTTTTGCCAATGGGTTAATACTCGTGTACTCGGCACCGGGGCGTGGCACGCTGCGTTCCGGCAAGAACCGTGATTGTCAGGGAATTGGGGTCGGCCCGCACGCATGTATATTCTGCGCCTGCTTCAAAGCGGATCGCCCCAGGCCTATCGGGGGTTGCTGCTCGTCACCTGCCTGTCCGGCCTGTCGAACGTCGTGCTGATCGCGCTGATCAATCACGTCGCGGAGCAGGCGGAACAGCAGGTGCCGGTCGGCCTGCAGATGCTGCTGCTCTATCTCTGCGTCTTCGCCTTCTATTACGTCGCCGACCGAGCCTCGCTGCGCCAGGCCAACCAGTTCGTCCAGCACCGGCTGAGCGCACTCCGGCTGCGCGTCGTCGGCAAGATCCGCCGGGCCGATCTGCGCGCCATCGAGAATCTGGGCCATGGCGACCTGTATGCGACGGTGGCGCAGGAGATCAACCATCTCTCGCAGAGCTTCCCGCTGCTGGTGAATGCCGCGCAGGGCGTCTTCCTGCTGATCTTCTGCCTGCTCTACATCGCCACCCTGTCGCTGGTCTCCTTCCTGGTGATGACGGCCTTCACCATCATCGGCCTGTACATCTTCTGGCTGCGCCGCAAGGTGCTGGCCGAGGCGATGGAGGAGGTTTATGTCTGCGAGGCGGCGATGCTGGAATCGGTGTCGCACTTCACCGAGGGCTTCCAGGAAATCCGCCTGAACGCCGACAAGAACGATTCGCTGTTCCGGCATTTCGCCGGCGTGCTGGACCGGCTGGAGACGACGGTGATCGGCGTCGGCGGCAAATGGGTCGTGCTGCTGCAATTCGCCAATGCCTTCCTCTATGCGCTGGTCGGGCTGGTCGTCTTCATCCTGCCGATGTTCTTCGAGGGCTATTCGGACACGGTCTACAAGATCGTGGCGGTGTCGATCTTCTGCGTCGGGCCGGTCACCGGGCTGACCGCGGCGGCGCCGATCTTCTCCAAGGCGGATGTCGGGCTTGGCCATGTGTTCCGGCTGGAGCGGCGGCTGGACAACCGGCTGGGCGGCGCCGGCCATGCGGTGACAGCGCCCGAGGAGTCCCGGTTCCGGGGGTTCAGGACCATCAGCTTCGAGGGGGTGCGCTTCACCTATCGCGCGCCGGACGGCACGCCCAGCTTCACCTCCGGCCCGTGGGATTTCGCGCTGCGCCATGGCGAGATCGTGTTCCTGACCGGCGGCAATGGCAGCGGCAAATCGACGGCGATGAAGCTGGTCTGCGGCCTCTATGCGCCGGATGACGGCCGCATCCTGGTCGATGGCGTGGCGGTGGCGGACGACAGCCGGCAGGAATATCGCGAGCTGTTCTCCGCCATCTTCCCGGACTTCCACCTGTTCGACCGGCTGCACGGGCTGGAGAATGTCGATCCCGACCGGGTGACCGCGCTGATCGCGCGGATGGAGCTGTCGGACAAGGTGCGCTTCGAGAATGGCCGCTTCTCCAGCACCGAGCTTTCGACCGGCCAGCGCAAGCGCCTTGCGCTGATCGCCGCGCTGCTGGAGGACCGCGAAATCTACCTGTTCGACGAATGGGCAGCCGATCAGGACGCGCATTTCCGCGACGTGTTTTACAGCGAGCTGCTGCCCGACCTGAAGCGGCGCGGCAAGGCGGTGCTGGCGGTCACGCATGACGATCGCTACTGGCATCGCTGCGACCGCCGCCTGCATCTCGACCTCGGCAAGATGAGCCCGGTCGGGGATGGGAAGGAGGACAGCTGATGGCGCTGCTCGACTTCATCCTGCGGGCCGGCCGCCGTCCGCTGCAGATCATGGGCCTGTTGACCGTGATTGCCGGCCTCGCCAATGCGCTGCTGGTGGTGATCGTCAATGAGGTGGCGCAGCATGTGGCGGTGGCCGAACGGCCGGACCTGACCACGGCGCTGGTGTTCGTGCTGGCCTTCGTGGCCTATTACCAGGCCAACAAGTTCGCCCTGCTGCGCGCCAACCACATCATCGAGGTGCTGCTGAACCGGCTGCGGCTGGGCGTCATGGACCGGCTGCGCCGGGCCGAGCTGCGCGATGTGGACCAGCTGCGGCGTGGCCAGCTCTACACGCTGGTGTCGCAGGAAACCAACTACCTGTCGGTGACCTTCCCGCTGCTGGTCGATTCCTTCCAGCAGGCGATCCTGCTGGTCATCTCTCTTGCCTATCTGCTGTACCTGTCGCCGGCGGCCTTCCTGGTCTTCCTGATCTGCGTGTTTGCCGGCGTCATCGCCTATCACCGGATCAACGAGCGGATGGGCGATACGCTGCGCCGGCTGCATCGCTTCCAGGCGCGCCTGCTCGACGCCATCGGCGACATCATCAATGGCAGCAAGGAACTGCGGCTGAACAGCCGGAAGAACGAGTCGGTATTCCAGTCCTACCGCAAGCTGTCGCGCGCCACGGAAGCCACGCTGATCGATTCCGGCGAGCAATGGACCGCGATGATCCTGCTCAGCAGCGCGGTCATCTTCGCCATGCTGGGCAGTGTCGGTTTTGGCTTCCCGCACTTCGTCGGCAATCACGGGGACATCGTCTTCCAGCTGATCCCGGTGCTGCTGTTCTGCGTGGCGCCGTTTGCCAAGATCGTCAGCCAGTCGCCGATGTTCGTGCGCGCCGAGGTCAGCCTGCAGGGTGTGCTGGAGATCGAGCGCCAGCTGGGCGCCGCCGACATGCTGAGTCCGTCCGACGCGCGCGCGGCGGCGGCGGCCTATCGCGATTTCCGGACGCTCGGCTATTCGGCGCTGACCTTCACCCATCGCGATGCGACCGGGGCCGGGACCTTCACGCTGGGGCCGCTCGACCTCACCGTGCAGCGTGGCGAGACGCTGTTCCTGGTCGGCGGCAATGGCAGCGGCAAATCGACGACGCTGCGGCTGATGACCGGCCTGTACGCGCCGGAGGCCGGGTCGATCCGGGTGGACGAGACGCCGATGGTGGGCCGCGATGTGGCCGGCTTCCGCGAGCTGTTCGCCGCGATCTTCGTCGATTTTCACCTGTTCGACCGGCTGTACGGGCTGGAGAATGTGCCGGCCGAGCAGGTCAATCTGATGATCGAGGAGATGGGGCTGGCCGGGAAGGTGCGCTATGAGTACGGGCGGTTCTCGACCACCCATCTGTCCACCGGCCAGCGCAAGCGCCTCGCGCTGATCGCGACATTGCTGGAGGACCGGCCGGTCTATGTGTTCGACGAATGGTCGGCCGAGCAGGACGTTCACTTCCGCGCCTATTTCTACAATACTGTGCTGAAGCGGCTGAAGGCGCAGGGCAAGACCGTGATCGCGGTCACCCATGATGAGCGCTACTGGCATCTGGCGGATCGGGTGGTGAAGCTCGATCTCGGCAGGGTCGAGTGGCAGCGCCAGGGCAGCGAGATGGAGGCGCCATGAAGGCCTTCCTGTTTCCGGGTCAGGGCGCTCAGCGCATCGGCATGGGGGAGGGTCTGTTCGAGGCCTTCCCCGAACAGACCGCCTGTGCCGATTACGTGCTCGGCTACTCGATCCGTGAGCTGTGCCTGACCGGCCCGATGGAGCGGCTGACGCAAACGCAGTTCACCCAGCCTGCGCTCTATGTCGTCGGCGCGCTGACCTGGCTGAAGCGCGTGGCGGACGGGGCGAAGGCCGATTACCTGCTGGGCCACAGCGTTGCCGAATATATCGCCCTGTTCGCCGCCGGCGTGGTGGATTTCGAGACTGGTCTGCGGCTGGTGCAGAAGCGCGGCGCGCTGATGGCCGAGGCGACGGGCGGCGGCATGGCGGCGGTGCTGGGACTGGAGGCAGCGCAGGTCGAGGATATCATCCGCCGGCATGGGCTGACCGATATCTTCGCCGCCAATGTGAACACGCCGAAGCAGATCGTGGTGTCGGGCAAGCGCGAGGCGGTGGTGGCCGCCGAGCCGCTGTTCCTGGAGGCCGGCGCCTCGCATTACCGTGTGCTGCAGGTCAGCGGCGCCTTCCACACGCCCTTCATGCAGCCGGCGCGTGACGCCTTCACCCGGTTCCTCGCCGATATCGAGTTCCGCGCGCCACAAGTGCCGGTGATCTCCAACGTGACCGCGCGCCCGCACAGGCCAGACGCGATTGCCCGGCTGATGGCCGAGCAGATCACCGCCCCGGTGCGCTGGAGCGACAGCATCCGCTACCTGCTGGCCAAGGGCCTCGCCTTCGAGGATTTCGAGGAGCTGGGACCGGCCGGCGGTGCAGTGGTGAAGCCGATGGTGAAGCGCACCCAGCTGGAGGCCGGGCCGCTGGACGCCGCCGAATTGGCAGCGGAAGAGACAGCGGAAGCGCCGACCGTGGAAGCGCCCACACGCATGAATGGCACGCGCCACAAGGCCGCCGGCTTCGGCGCCGCGACGCTGGGCTCGGCAAGTTTCCGCGAGGATTTCGGCGTGAAATACGCCTATGCTGCCGGCGCCATGTATCAGGGCATCGCCTCGGCGGAGCTGGTGATCCGCATGGCGAAGGCCGGGCTGCTGGCCTTCTTCGGGGCCGGTGGGCTGCCGATGCTGGCGGTCGAACAGGCGATCCAGCGCATCCGGTCGGATATTCCGCCGGGCGCGCCCTTCGGCATGAATTTCATCGCCCATGCCAATTTCCCGCAGCTGGAAGAGGATCTGGCTGACCTGCTGCTGCGCCACCAGGTGCGGGTGATCGAGGCCTCCGCCTTCATGGAGGTGACGCCGGCGCTGGTGCGCTACCGCGCCAAGGGGCTGAGCCGCGAGGGCGGGAAGATAAAAGCTGCCAACCGCATCGTCGCCAAGATTTCCCGGCCCGATGTGGCGGCGCAGTTCCTGTCCCCGGCGCCGGAGCGGTTGCTGACCCGCCTGCTGGAGTCGGGCGGCATCACGCCGGACGAGGCGGCGCTGCTGCGCGAAGTGCCGATGGCCGATGCGCTGTGCGTCGAGTCCGATTCCGGCGGCCATACCGACCAGGGCATGCCTTTCACGCTGATCCCGGCGACCCTGAAAGTGCGCGATGACGCACAGGCGCGCTTCCCCGATTTCGCGCGCATCCATGTCGGCGCCGGCGGCGGCATCGGCACGCCGGAGGCGGCGGCCGCTGTCTTCGTGCTGGGCGCCGATTTCATCCTCACCGGATCGATCAACCAGTGCACCGTGGAGGCCGGCACCAGCGACGCGGTGAAGGACATGCTGGAAGGCATGAATGTCTATGATACCGACTACGCCCCCTCCGGCGAGATGTTCGAGATGGGCTCCAAGGTGCAGGTGCTGAAGAAGGGGCTGTTCTTCCCGGCCCGCGCCAACAAGCTGGTCTCCCTGTACCGCCAGCACGAATCGCTGGAGGAGATCGAGCCGGCGCTGCGCCGGCAGATCGAGGAGCGCTATTTCAAGCGCAGCTTTGACGAGGTGTTCGCCGATGTGAAGGCGAGCTACCGCGCCGCCGAGGTAGAGCGCGCCGAGCGCCAGCCGAAGCACCGCATGGCGCTGGTCTTCAAACGCTATTTTCGCGACACGACGCGCTGGGCGCTGGCCGGCGATCTGGAGCACAAGGTCGATTTCCAGGTGCATTGTGGCCCGGCGCTGGGCGCCTTCAACCAGTGGGTGGCGGGCAGCGATCTGGCAAGCTGGCGCAACCGCCATCCCGACCTGATCGCCGACCGGCTGATGGCGGAGACCGCCGACCTGCTTTCGCGCCGGTTCTCCATCCTGCTGGGGGAGGGCGGATCATGAGCCGCCCCGTCGCCATCATCGGCATCGGGCTGCGCCTGCCCAAGGCCGATACGCTCGACCAGTTCTGGCGCCATCTGGCGGCGGGCCGCTCGCTGATCTCGGAAGTGCCGGAGGGGCGCTGGGACAAGGCGGCACTGCACGGCAATCCGGCGTCCGGGAATAAAACAGCCAGCATCTGGGGCGGCTTCATTGAGGAGGCCGATTGCTTCGATGCGCCCTTCTTCAGCGTGTCGCCGCGCGAGGCCGCATGGATGGACCCGCAGCAGCGTTTCGCGCTGGAGATGGCGTGGCACGCCATCGAGGATGCGGGCTATCGCGCCTCCCAGCTCGCCGGCAGCCGCACCGGCGTCTATATGGGCGTGTGCCACTGGGATTATGCGGAGCTGCTGGAAAAGCACCTGGCGCAGACCGACGCCTATATGCCGACGGGCATCGCCTTCTCGATCATCGCCAACCGGGTGTCGCATTTCTTCGATCTGCAGGGCCCCAGCATCGCCAACGACACCGCCTGCGCCGCCTCGCTGACGGCGATCTACGAGGCGGTGCGCGCGCTCGATGCCGGCGATTGCGAGATGGCGCTGGCCGGCGGCGTGAATTTGATCTGGTCGCCGAACCATTTCGTTGCCTTCTCCAAGGCCGGCATGCTGTCGAAGGAGGGCAGCGGCAAGGCCTTCGACGACCGCGCCGACGGCTATGTGCGCGGCGAGGGCGGCGGGGTGCTGCTGCTGAAGCCGCTGGACAGGGCGCTGGCGGATGGCGACCCGATTCATGCGGTGATCCGCGGCATCGGCGTCAATCATGGCGGGCGCACCAGCTCGCTGACCGTCACCAGCCCGGACGCACAGGCGTCGCTGATCGAATCCGTGCATCGCGCCGCGGGCGTGACGCCGGACCGGGTGAGCTATATCGAGGCGCACGGTCCCGGCACGCCGCTGGGCGATCCGATCGAGATCGCCGGGCTGAAGCAGGCCTTCGCCGCGCTGCATACGGCGGCGGGTACCGAGCCCGCGCCGGAAAGCTGCGGCATCGGGTCGGTGAAGACCAATATCGGCCATCTGGAAGGGGCGGCGGGCGTTGCCGGCATCGCCAAGCTGCTGGCCGCGCTGCGCCATGGCGCGCTGCCCGCCAATGTCGGCTTCCAGACGCTGAACCGGCTGATCGATCTCAGCGGTTCGCCCTTCCGCATCCAGGCGGAACGGCGCGACTGGCCCAGCGATCCCGACCGGCCCCGGCTTGCCGGCATCAGCTCCTTCGGGTTCGGCGGCGCCAATGCCCATGCCCTGCTGGAGGAAGCGCCTGTCCGCACCGATGCGGGTGGTTTTGACGGTCCCGTCATCCTGCCGATCTCGGCCCGCGATGAGGACCGTCTCGCGGCTTATGCGGAAAGGCTGCGCGACTGGCTGCGGGATGCGCCGGACAGCCTCTCGCTGGCCGATCTCGCCTACACGTTCCAGACCGCGCGAGAGCCGATGGAGGCCCGCGCCGCTGTCGTCGCCAGCGACCGGGATGGGCTGCTCGAAGCGCTGGAAAATTTCCTCGCCGGTAACGCGCTGGAGGACGCTCCTCATGCCGACCTCGCCGCGCGCTGGCGCGCCGGGGCGGATGTGGACTGGTCCGCGCTCTACACAGACGGCCAGACGCCGCGCCGCATCCATGCACCGCTCTATCCCTTCGCGCGGCACCGCTACTGGATGGATGCCTCGCTCGCCGGCAAGGATACGCAAGCCTTCCCGCACCCGCTGGCGCAGCGCAACCTGTCAGGTCTCGACGGGCCGCGTTACATCTCGCAGCTTGGGCGCGAGGCTTTCTACTGGGCCGATCACCATGTCGGCGGGCAGCAGATATTGCCCGGCGTCGCCTGCCTTGAGGCGGCCCGAGCGGCGCTGGAACAGGCGCGCGGCGGCGCGCCGCTGACCGAGGGGCTGAGTTTCGAGCAGGTGAGCTGGACCCGCCCGATTCGCGCCGGGTCCGTTCCGGTCGCGGTGGAGACACGGCTGCAGCCGCAGGCAGAAGGCGGCTTCGGCTTCACAATCTCCACAGCGGAGGGTGCCACCAACGCGCAGGGCGTGCTGCGCCTGGCACTGCTGGAGCCGCTGCCGGCGCTGGACCTCGCCGCACTGGCCGGTTCGCTGCCGGAAACCATCGATCCCGCCGAGTGCTATCGCCGGCTGGTGGCGAGCGGCGTTGCCCATGGCCCCGCCTTCCAGGCGCTGCGCACGGTAAGACGCGGCGATACAGGCGTACTGGCGGAGCTGCGGCTGGGCCGGTTGCTGCACGGCACGCTGGCGCAGCTGCCGCTGCATCCGGTGCTGCTGGACGCCGCCATTCAGGCCTGGGTCGCGCTGGATGGCGACACCCCTGCCGGCAGCGCCGTGCCCTTCGCCTGCGGCCGGATCGAGATGCACGGCCCCTGTACGCCGGTCATGCATGCCCATGTCCGCCGCGTTGCCGGATCGGTGCGCAGCGATGCGGTGGTGCGCCTCGACATTGATCTGACGGACAAGGACGGCAAGCCCTGTCTTGCCTTCCGCGATCTGGCGCTGCGGCTGGTCGCGCCAAAGGCGATGGACGAGATGGTGCCGGCGGCGGAAAGCGCCGAGGCGCCGACCGTGCATCTGGCCGGGCGCTGGGTCGAACGGCGCGCACAGGCAGACCCCACCCCACGCGAGACGCACATCTACCTCGCCGGTTTCGCGTCGGACATGGCGGCACAGCTTGCCGCGCGCACCGGACTGCCGGTCGCGTGCCTGCCGGACGCTGCTGACCCCGCCGCGCGCGCCGCCGGCTGGTTCCGGCATCTGCATGGCGCGCTGGCAGCACGGATGCGGGCAAAGCCGGCGCTGCCGCAGCGCTTCCTCGTGCTGGCCGGGCCGAAGGCGCCGGCCTGGCTGGCAACGCCACTGGCCGGGCTGCTGCGCACGGCGGCGCAGGAGAATCCGAAATTCTCCGGTGCGGTCGTGGCGGTGGAAGGTGTTGCGGACATCGACCGGCTGGCCCGGCTGCTGGCGGTGGAATCTACAGCCGCCGCCGATGACTTCGCCGAGCTGCGCCACGAAGCCGCCGGCACACGCTTCGCCTGGCAGCCGGCGGAGATCTCGCTGGCGGGCGAGGCACCGGCTCTGAACCCCGAGGCCGCCTACTGGATCACCGGCGGTCTGGGCCGGCTGGGGCTGATCCTCGCCGG
>NZ_JAKUSO010000056.1:0-24195 GCF_022449305.1 Oceanibaculum sp.
GATCTCCGGCCCTGCCGACGGCACCGGCGCCGCTGTCGTTACCGCCTCAGCAACCGGAGCGACCATCAGTGCCGCAAACTCAAACGGATCCTCCGGTGCCGGCAGCACCAGCTTCCCCTGCCGGGCAAGTGTCCGCCACGAGGAAACATGGTTGGCATTCAGACCATGCCGCTGCGCCACTTCAACCACGCTCGCCCCAGGCCGAAGCGTCTCGGCAACAATCTGCGCCTTCACCTCATCCGGCCACTGACGATTGCGACGACGCCTCCCGCCACTTGTGAGAAGCTCCATTGGAGCGTCCATGGAGAAACTCCCGCACAGATATCAATCCAGGTAGCATCGCATGCCTGCCAGCCCGCCGGGAGGTGGGGCCAGAACACCGCTTACGGAGCATTTGATGTCGGATAGAGAAGCCAAGCAGCGTTTCGCCGAGGATCTGGAGCGGCTGATGGACCTTTCCGGAAAGCCCAGAAAGAAAATCGCAGTGGCCTTGGGGTATGACAACGCCAACGTCATCAGCATGTTCAAGAAAGGCACGACGAAGGTGCCGTTCAATAGGATCCCGGCGCTGGCCAAGGTTCTGGAAGTCGATCCGAAGTGGCTCTTCTTCCGGGCGATGAAGGAATATGAGCCGGAGCTGATCGCGGTGATCGCGGAAATCTATGGTCAGATCATCACCGATAATGAGCGTCGGCTTCTGGAGGTGGTCCGGGAGGAGACGGAGTTTCAGAATCCGCGCCTGGACGCGGACAGAGAGCAGGAGCTACGCCAGCTTCTGCACAAATGGCGGATGAAGGACGAGGTTGAGCTTCTGAATCGCGGCGGAAACGTCAGCCGGTGAGGGGAGAGAGGTTTATCTTCGCCTGGACCGCCCTTTAAGCCTTGTTTTCAAGTTTTGGTTCAATCCTAGACGTTTCTCCAACGGTAGCAGGTTTAGCTCGCTCTCTCGGCTCGCTCTGACTCTGTGAGGCCATCCAGCAGGAGCTAATCCCCCCGGCGGCGACAGAACAAGCTAAAGCGCATGCAAACATGTGCTTTGCCCGTTCCGTCCCGCCAGGGAGATTTTCTCCGAGCCATCCATTGGAGTATGGCCAACAGCCTAGCCGCTCTACCTGCGACAACCCAGCGGTGTCCATTACTGGGTCTTCAACTGCGAATCCCGCGCCCTCGCGAGGCGCACACGGTTACCAGGACTGCTACTCCTGGAGCCCTGTTTGCGGCAGGCCGCCAACCGCAAGCAGGAGGAGGCGTGGCGAACCCGCCTCCATCTTTAAGGGCCCTCTTTCATACGTTGCCGTATCCGGCGGGCACCAGAGCCACTGATTTTCCGGTCGCGTCTGACGCGCTCATGCTGCCGGTCTTCGTCCCGGCGGGCGTGAGATTTGAATGTCAGATATGTCACATGCACAGGTAGGTGCAGGTGATGCGATCCCCGGGAGCGGCCCCTTCGCCACTTTATGAGGGCATGGTCGAATTGTAACCAATAGCTTACCGAAATTCAAGCGGCCTGCCGCGATGTCACGGCATTTTCAGAGTTTTTTTAGCCTAGCGGCGCTCCGGGGCGCGGGCGCCATAGCCCAGCAGATAGCGTGCTGTCGGCGAGAAGCGCTTCGCCGCTTCCGGGTCAAGCGTCGCCGTGAAATCGGTGAAGCCGCGCACCCAGGAGCGGTTGTAGTTGATGATGAGCGCCCGGCGCGGCCGGTCAGTGTTGTTCGGGCCGGAGCGGTGCCAGGTGTTGGACAGCCACAACGCGACGGAACCGGCGGGGGCGGTCAGCGCCACCTCGTCCGGCAGCGGATCGCTGGACCAGGGCGGGGAGCGCCGGCTCCTGTGGCTGCCGGGTACGACTCGGGTCGCTCCATTATGCTCGGTGAAGTCGTCCAGCAGCCATACCGTCTGCAGGGTGAGCGCGAACTCCGGCAGCGGCTCGGGGATCTGGCCCAGCGGTGCATCGACATGCCAGGAGCCACCAACGGTGCCGGGACCGATGCTGGTCGCCTGATAATCGTGCAGGGTGCAGTCCTCGCCCATCAGCTGGCGCGCGACCGCAAGGACCTGTGGATGCTCGGCAGCGCCAATCAGCTCCGGCGCCTTGTTGGGGATTTGCCAGACTCGCTGCGAGCGGTCCTGATCGAACATCGTCGGCAGGTGGATGAAGGATTTGGCGATCTTGGGGTAGGGGACCGGCCAGCCGGTATCGAGATCGCGCCGGCGGTCATGGCGCACCCGCGCCAGGATGCGCCCGATCTCCGCCTCGCTGACCGTGTAGTGGCGGCGGTAATAATCGGCGATGGCCTCATCCTCGGCGCTGGTGGTGCCATCCTCCGGCGCATAGGGGCGCTTCCGCTCGTCTGCCATCAGCGCGTCGATCCGCTGGCGATAGGTCTCCAGCATGTCGGCGGGCATGACACCTTCCATCACGGCATAGCCGTCCCGCTCGAGCTGGTCCGCCACGCGGGCCACAAGCGCCGCATCATGCTGCATGATCGTTCTCCTCCCGATGCAGCCGGTCTGTCGAAGCGCCGGCCTTAGCCTCCATTGTCCGGGGCGGGAGGCCCAACCGCAAGCCCGTGGAGAGGGGGCGCTGTGGGCAACCGCTGCATCTAAACGCCGCCATCGGTAGCAACGCACTTATTGCAAAACGCGACTATCGCCTTGATTTAAAGAGATTTTTTGTATTCGAAACTCGATGGGTGGCATGAAATGCCCCTGTATCGCACACAGACGCTCACTGGCGGGCTCTGGGCGATTTCTGCTGTCACGCATAGCAAAAACCCTAACGCCCGCCAGCGACGCTCACAGAGCGTTTTGTATATTGAGATGTCAGGTGGGGTTGGCGAAGCGGGCTCACGCGGACCGGGTTTCCATGTGCCGGTGCCTATAGCTTGGCATCCGCAACAAGCTTGGTCCGCTGTCGGATCGCCTGGCTGACCGACGCGATCAGCTGTTCCGGAAAACCGGGCGGCAGTGACGCCATGACCGAATCGATCAGTCCGACTGCGGTATCGGCAATCTCCTCGAAGAGGGTACGCATCAGCGGCATGCCGACGCCTGCCAGTTCGGCGGTCTGCAGGAAGTGGCGCGGCATGATGTTGTCGACCAGATAGTGACGGTTCTTGCCGACGGACATGGCGAGCTTGAATTTCTTCTGCTGGATCTGCCCGGCATCAAGGCTGGGCTGTGCGGTCAGCACGTCATAGAGCGGCGTCAGATGGAAACGTCCGCCGGGGCCGAGCGTGATACTGAAATTCTTTGCGTGGCCGTCGGTGGCGCCCAGCATCCAGAACAGGATGCAGGCGCGCATGAAGGTGGCGATGTCCTGTTCCGGCGTATCGCTGCCTTTCAGAAGTTGGATGATGTCGCGCATGCCGGGGCCGCCTTCGGACTGGTATTTCCGCGTGGGCGGCACGGAGAGCGCCTGGCAGATATCTTCCTGCGGCAGGCGCAGCAAGCGACCGTCCTTCGTCCAGCGGCGGTCGAAACGCTCTATGATAAGGGTGCGGCGTCCGCCGAACTCAGCAATCTCGGTATGGGCGGCCGGCACGCCGAGGGCGGCGAGCAGCTTGAGGCAGAGATACTCGTTCTCAACGCTGTTCGAGAGATCGATTCCGTTTGGCAGCTGGCCGATCTGCGGCTTGAGGATGTGGGTGGTGGCGCTGGTGCCAGCAGGTTTGAACCAATGCCCGTCATTGCGCAGCAAGGCTGTCTTTTCCTGCGCGCCGGCGATCGAGATGCGGAAATCCTCATCCTCGCCCATGCCGAGCGGGGCGGCGGCGAGATTGCTGATGATGGCGGCGATATCGTCGTCGGTGACCGATTTGCCGTCGCTGGCGCCGGCTTTGCCCGGATTGGCGCCGTCGGGGAGGAATTGCAATGCGCCAACGCAGTCATGGCCAAGGGCGGCCAGCAGGCTATAGGCATCCGTGCCGCCGGCGCCGACGCGCTCGGCGACGCGCTTGCGGATGGCGTCGCTGTCAGGAAGCAGATTGTCGAAGACGTTGATGACCGGCGCGCCGATGTAGCGGTCCTCGCGTAAGGGTAGGGAGAGGGAGATCGGGAACGTGTTCTCCCAGGCGAGCCAGTCTTTGGCGTACTGGAAATCGATGGCCCCGGTGGATTCGCGGCGCAGACTTCCGACGAGGCGGCTGTTCAGGAAAACATTGAGCGGGGTGTAGGCCCGACGGCGCGTCATCAGAATATATCCTCGATATCGGCAGCGCTCGCCTTGCTTCGGCGGCGGACGACGAGTTCGAGGTCGAGAGCGGAGAGCGCGGCCATCAGCGTGCGCAGTTGCACGGCGGGCTCACCAGCCTCAAGGCGGGAGACGGTGCCTTGACGCAGGTGGATATGGTCGCCGAGCGCGCCTTGCGTCAGGCCGGCCTGTTTGCGGGTACGGCGTAGGATGGCGCCGAGCTGTTTTTCGTTTCGGGCGATCTGGTCGGTCATGAGCACCTCCATACGCAATATACGCAAGAGCGTATAACGAATCAATATACGAGCTTGCGTATATTGCATGTTTATACGCATACGCGTATTTAATCGACGAGGGTGGCGCCGCGCCTGGGGGGCAATAAAAAGCGCTTATCGCAAAATCCGACTATCGCATTGATTTAAAGGGGTTTTTCTGAGTCCGGGGTTCGATGGGCAGCATGAAATGCCCCTGTATCGCACGCAGATGCTCGCTGGCGGGCTCTGGGTGATTTTTGCTGTCACGCATAGCAAAAACTCTAACGCCCGCCAGTGACGCTTACAGAGCTTTTTTGCTTGCGGGAGGCGGCCGCTTCCGACGATAGCTGCCGGGGCCAGGTGACCAGGTGCCGGAGGGATATTCGCAAAGCTCCCATTCGGATTCACGCGCGCGCCGGATCACATCCAGGACTTTCGATGAAGATGCGCGGGGAGCTGAAGCGGGCGCCGGTTTCTCCGGCCTATCCTTCGCGCCGGAAATATCGATAGAGGTGGGGGAGGGGGATAACCGCTCCGTGTCAGCAGGCGCAGAGCCAGTTTCAAAGCTGGGACTGACCTCTATCGCCGATGGCGGAGCATCATCGGCGCATTCTTCACCGCCAAGATAATGGGATTGCGGCACGCGCCAGCAATCCAGACCCGCATCGAGGGAGATGAGCTTGGGCCGCTTCCGGTGCCGGGGCAGCTTTCGCGGAGATTTGGGATCGGGAGAGGCGCACCTGCGAGCCGCCGCTGACGACCCGGCTGGAGCAGCAACCGAAGAATCAGCGCTGTGTCTCCGCGTCGATGTAACGGGCTCCTCCACCAACTCCCAAGAACGCAAGGCTTTGAGGCGAGGCAGATGCTTCATGTAGCGCCGAACCTGCTCGGTGCTATATCGGCCATTAGTGCCGGTCTTGTGGCCATGATTATTCAGCCATTCAGCAATGCGGCCAAGGGAGACGGCCTTCCCTATTGGCGTTTCGTCGAGAAGGGCGCGAATGGCGCGTTCCATGTCCGGGCCGCAATCGAGAGCGTCTTGGCGTTGACGATCTGCACGGGTTTCGTGGCCCTTTCCCCGACCCTTCTCCAAGTTGCCCAAGCGGATATGGTCCTTGCCACTGGCGACCAGCGCTTCCTGGCCTTTTCGTCCCATTTCGCGCAAATGAAGACCTTCTTTGCGGGCCTTCATGGAGGCGACGACCAAGACGCTATCCACACTGCCGGGCTCTGTAAGGCTGCGGTAACGTATATGGTGACCAAGCAGCCAGCCAATGGTTTCAGGGTTTCGTGTTAGACGGTCATATCCCCAGACGACCACAGTCAGCCCAGTGGCTTTTGCGATCTCGACCACGGTAGCCAACCCTTCACGTTCGCGTTCCTTTCTGTCCGCCATCCCGCTGCCGTTCTCAGCGATCACGATGACGGGACGCATTCCTCTTTCTTTCATTTTCTCGAATGAGGGGCCCATCTTTGCGTGAACGCCGCTTTTCTTATCCAGCTTTCTTCCTCTTGAGCATCGCTCGTAAAGGATTACGAGTTTCTCTCCTTGGGCTGGGTAGGGCATGTGGGTTTTGACACACTCGTGGAGCACCCCCTCCAGGTGCTTGTTTGGCGGCGGTAGCTCGAGTTCGGCAAGGATTTCGTGGCCCAATGGGTGTAGCGCGACGCAGGACCAGCTGGTTGAAATGGGCATTTTTTGTACTGCCGATTGATTAATTCTGCCCACCGCATGTGGTAAGCGATTACTGATTTCTCAAGGAGGCGAAATACAGGCGCTTAATGGTTCGCCATCTGTGTAGGTTGCCCCCTTGACTCCGCCGCCTGCCGGTGCAAAGTCAGAAATGGAACATTTCATGAACAATTGAGCTTTCGTCCGCACCATGCCTGCCGCTGCTGCCGACCTGTCCGCCCTGCGCAGTCGCCTCCGCGCGCTGGAACGGGGCAGTGCCGTGACGGAGCGGTCGGCGGTGAAGCTGGGGGATCCGGCGCTGGATGCGGCGCTGCCCTGGGGCGGGCTGGCGCGCGGCGGCGTGCACCAGCTGGAGGGTCTGGCCGGTGAGGCGTCGGTGTCTGGCTTCGCCGCCGGACTGGCAACGCGCTGTGCGGGGCGGGAGGGGCGGCTGCTCTGGCTGCGGTTGCGCCGCGACCGGCAGGAGGCGGGGCTGCCCTATGGGCCGGGGCTGGCACACTACGGGATTGCCCCTGACCGGCTGATCCTGGCAGAGGCCGAGTCGGCAGCGGCACTGCTCTGGGCGCTGGAGGAGGCGCTGCGCTGCGGGGCGCTGTCCGTGGCGCTCGTCGAGGGGGTGGCGCCGGACCTTACCGCCTCACGCCGGCTGCAGCTGGCGGCGGAAGCCTCGGGCGTGACGGCGCTACTGGTCTCGCACGGGCCGGCCCCGGCGCGCTCGGCAGCGCTGACCCGCTGGCGGGTGGCTGCGGCGTCGTCACCGGCGGGTGTCCATCGCCCGCGCTGGCAGGTGGAGCTGCTGCGCTGCCGGGGCGGAAAGCCCGGTTCCTGGATGCTGGAGTGGGAGAATGCGGCGCTGGGTTTCTTTGTGGTTCCCGCACTGGCCGGCCGAGCATTGGCGCAGGCCGTCTGATGCAGGATCGCCGGACCAGGCCCGCCCGCTGGCGCTGATCGCCTGCCAGCGCATCGGGCGGGCGCAGGGCGGCTTGCGCGTGGTGGCGGTCGATGCGCGTGCGGCGGCGGAGGGGATTGCCCCCGGCCTACCCATCGCTGATGCCCGTGCCCTGCTGCCCAGCCTGCAAGTGCGCGAATCCGATCCGCGCGCCGATGCCGGGGCGCTGGAGCGGCTGGCCCGCTGGTGCACCCGCTATACGCCTATCGTCGCCAGGGACGGTTCTGACGGGATGCTGCTCGATATCACCGGCTGCGCCCATCTGTTCGGCGGCGAGGTGGCGCTGCTGGCCGGGCTGACGCAGCGGCTGCAGGGCTTCGGACTCACTGTGCGGGCGGCGCTGGCCGATACGCCGGCATCGGCCTGGGCCTGGTCGCATGCCGGGCCGGGCGGCGTGCTGCCGGAAGGATCGTCCCGCACGGCGGTGGCACCGCTGCCGGTCACCGGGCTGCGCCTGCCCGATGCGCTGACGGGCGAGCTGATGCGCATGGGGCTGCGCCGCATCGGCGATCTGCTGGCCCTGCCACGCGCACCATTGGCTGCCCGGTTCGGGGAGACGCTGACAAGGCGGCTCGATCTGCTGCTGGGGCGCGAGGCGGAGCCCATCGCGCCGCTGCATCCATCCTCGCCCTTCCGGCGGCATCTGGCCTGTGCCGAGCCCATCGCCACGCGTGCCGATATAGACCGGGGGCTGGAGCATCTGCTGGAGCTGTTGCTGGGCGATCTCGACCGCGCCGGCCAGGGCCTGCGGCGCTGCGGCTTCTCGGTCTTCATCGTCGATGGCGGCGTTCAGCGGATCGAGATCGGCACCGCACGGCCGAGCCGCGACCGCCGGCATCTGCTGCGCCTGTTCGCCGAGAAGCTGGAGCGGATCGATCCTGGCTTCGGCATCGAGGCCATGCTGCTGGAAGCATCGCTGACGCAGGCGCTGCCTCCGGCGCAGGTTGCCCTCGATGACGGCCAGCGGGAGGCCGAGGAGACAGCGCTGGCGCAGCTGGTGGCCCGCGCCGCAGCGCTGGGCCACGCCGCCATCGGCATCGCCGACTGCAACACGCTGGCGGGTGTCGTGCGCATGCAGCCGTCCTGACTCAAGGTTGAATATCTCGCTGGCGACAGCGCGCGCAATTCCAAGCATTCCCGTCAGCCCTCCCAGTTCGCGATGACGTTCATTGTCGTCGAGAAAAGGAAAGAAAATCAAATTACTAGGGGCTTACTTTAGATGCAGATGGGATAGATCGAGCCCGTCGAACCGCAGCTTGTTCATCGCTTCTGTTCTGATTGCGATGCCCACGGCATCACCGTA
This sequence comes from Oceanibaculum sp., assembly GCF_022449305.1. Classification (NCBI taxonomy): domain Bacteria; kingdom Pseudomonadati; phylum Pseudomonadota; class Alphaproteobacteria; order Rhodospirillales; family Oceanibaculaceae; genus Oceanibaculum; species Oceanibaculum sp. The sequence goes on from NZ_JAKUSO010000056.1 coordinate 8,392, forward strand.
ACCATCATGGACCGTGCCCCCGCTGTGACCGACGAAAGCTCTCCTGATATCTTCGGGAATGCCGCTGTTCCGACAGGCGGTGATGAAGGTGTGTCGGAACGCATGCATGCTCAGGCCCGGCCGTTTCAGATTCAGGCTCTGCAGAAAGCGCCCGAACCACTGCGACACCGGCGCATAGGGATTGCGGCCTTCAGCACCGACCGGCGCGTCCGGAAGCAGCTTCCCGCCTTTCGCCTTTTTCACGAAGGCCAGGAAACCGATACGCTCCAGTTCCGGATGGATAGGCACCGGATATTGCTTGCCGGTCTTGCTGCTGTGAATGTCGATCCACTTGCGCTGGCCATCGATCTTCACCTGGCTGCGCTCAAGGCCGCAGATCTCGCCCATGCGCGCGCCGGTGAACAAGGCGAGCAGGGGCACCCAGAACCGGTAGCTATGCCGGTTCGCCCGGTCGCTATACAGGTCGCTGCTGAAGATCGCCTTCAACATGTCCGCCGACAGCGTCTTGCTGGGCGTCGCTCTGCTCTTGGATTTGCGTTCCACCGTCAGGTCGGCGACCGGGTTGGCCGAAACCAGGTTCAGCCGGCGGGCCCAGTCAAAGAAGGTCCGCAGGTGGGAGACGTATTTCTGCACCGTGGCAGGCGTATTCACCTGAATCTTCGCCGTCTCGTTCTTCCGGATGGCCTCCCGCATCGTCTCGACCTTCAGCCGCGTGCGGTATTTCTGCGGGCACTGGCTGACGAGCGCATACCATTCGACGACATCGTTCCGGGTAATCGCAGCGATTGCCTTGTCTTCGGTGACCTGCTCAAGATAGCCGATGGCGGTCGCGAAACTGGTCAGCGCGGATTCGCCTCGTCTCTCCCGGCTATCATGCCTGAAACGGTCAAGCAGCTGCGAAGGCCGCTTCGATGAATCGGGCGCCAGGTCAGCAGAAATCGGAATAACGGGGGCAGGGGATAGCGAAGCGGGCGCGTCGCCCGCTGATGCCAACTGCCCCAGCTCGGCGTCCGTGATATCGCGCAGGTGGCGCTTCAGCGCCTTGATTTCCCGGAGCATGATGGTGCGCGCCAGGGCGCGGTAGTCGGACCGCTCGCGGTTGATGTCCAGCAACTCGATCTGGCCTTCATGCGGCGCATTGTCGTTTTCCGGCACGGTAACAATCCGCGCCAGCCCGGCCTCCCGAAAGGCCTCATCCGCATAGGGCTCGACCAGCCGATAGTCGTCGGCATCGAGGCACGTCAGCAAGTCAGCCAGTTGCGTCCGCGCTTTCTCGCGCTCCCAGTCCGGATCCGGCTTGGCCGGCGCATCGCCAATCTGTTTGAGCAGCGCCGACAGGTCGTTGTGCGTCGCCGCGGCCCGGTCGAAAGTGCCATGACGCTTCCTGAAGTCTTGATCGGATCCGTCAATCCCGTCGGCGAACTGACGCAGATAGGCCTCTGCCTGCCGTGAAACCCTGGTCGCGGCAGCCGAGGTTTCGCTGGTCGACAAGGGCCGACCCGACAAAGCGCGATAGGCGCGCTTCATCTCGTCGTCTGTTTCAGCTTCCAGCGCCTTCGCAGCAAGCCGGGCTATTTCTCGATCCGAAGTGCCCAGCGCCCTGTACCATTCGACTCGGCCGACAAGCTCGACCAGCTCCTTTGGCACCCGACGCCGGAAGTAGTAGTTGCCCTTTTTCTGCTGCAGATAGTCGTGCCGCCCCATGCCCCAAATTCACCCTTCCGAATTCAGTTTGTGGGAACTATTGTGGGAACTGCGTGTGGGAACGACAAGCATATTTATCAATATGTTATAAGGCTCAATGACTTGATATCGGTCAGGGTTCGAATCCCCGTGGGGACGCCATCTCTTTTTGCTCTATATATTTCAACAGCTTAGCGACTCGTGTGGGAACTCACGGGCAGTCATTTTTGCGCGTTGGGTTGCTCAAATCCGCTTCGTATGAGCGTGCGACTTTGTGTGTTCATTTAACTAAGTCCCTCGTCACCTGGCTTGCCTGTCCTTAAAACCTTTAGGATGAAGCCCAGCTGGATCAGGGAAGGGGCATCTCAATGATCCGCGAAATCGCCGATGATGCGGCCGCGCCTGCTGCCGTACGGGCGGTCTATGACGACATCCGGCAGGTTCTGGATACGCCGGTGGTCAATCTGGTCTATCGCCGTCTGGCAGGCGAAGGCGAGGAGGTGCTGCGGCAGAGCTGGCAGCTGCTCCGCCCCGCCTATCTGGATGGCCGGATCGCGCATCATGCCGCGCCGCTGGCGTTAATCGTTCAGGAACCGTCAAACGTATCGGCGCCCGCCCTGCCGGCGGTGCTGCTCCCGGAACTGCCGACGGTTCGTGCGGTTATCGCCACCTACAACGCCAACAACGCACGAAACCTCGTCGCCTTCAGCGCGCTGCTGGGGCTGACGCCAGGTCGCATGGATTGGCCGCCTTTGCGGGAAACCACAAGCCGCACGGATGCAACTACAGCCATCTCCATTCCGGCCCTGCCGGCGTTTGCGACGCTGCCCGACTCGCTTCAGCACAGCATTCATCGGCTGAACCTGTTCGGCGATACCGGCGAGGAGGGCGCGCCGGTCGCCAGCCTCTACGTCCACCTGTCGCACTGGCCGGATATGCTCGCCCATATCGAACGGATCCTGCAGCCCTTGCACGAGGCGGGTATGCTGACGCGCTGGCGGATCGAGACGTCCGACCGTGCCGCGTCGGCGCCGCTGCCCGACCTGCGGGCTCCAGCGGCGTTGCGGGCAGCGCTGGAGCCGGTACTGGGCGCGCTGGTCCGCCGGACGATCCCGAAGATGGTGCCGATCGGGACGCTCCTCAGCCGGGTATTGACCCCACACCCCTAGAAATTTGCGCTATAGCGTCTAGCGCGAAGTGCTATTGGCCTTGTGGTGGAATGATTGCGTAAATCTTCCCATCTCCCGCATGCCTCTGCTACCCACCTCGACCGGGCTGTCTTATTTCCTATCTCGGATACTGATCCGGAAACAGGTTGGGCAGGTAGGAACTCCAGGCCGGCCTGTCCCTGTATGTGCCGGCGTGGCCACCGCTGATCCTGGCGAGTTCTTCGTCCGTCAGCCCGGCATTTTGCTGACTGGCTGCAGCCAGTTGCTGCTGGATATCGGCTGGCGCCAGCGCGATGGCTTCCGCACGGGCGATTTCCAGCAATATCGCAACCGCCTCTGCTTCGCTCGCTGCCGCCGTCAGCCGTTGCTGATAGGCCGGGGAATTCCCGATGGCGCTGTGCAGTTGCTCCAATAAGACATTCTTGTCCATGCCTCACCTCCCAAATCCGGTAAGGCAAGGCTACCCCTATGGTGGGTACTGCGCTCTACATTCCGTCCCGGTCTTATGTGCAATTTGTCCTGCAATGCGCAGTTTGCGGATGACTCCACAAATTCATCCATAACCCTTTGAAATGTCACGAAACCAACACCCGACCGACATGCGAGCTTAATCAACAGCGGCCATGGTGCCCAAGGCACGCCATTCAGGCGCGCCGATCCTTTTCAAGGCTGGAGGGCATCATGCAGTTCCCCTTTCTCAGCCGACGGGCCGCGCTTGCGCTGGGCCTGTCGCTGACCACGACCCTTTCCGTCGCCGCGCTGATGGCGCCCGGCACCGCCCGCGCCGATGACCGCCCGGTGGTGCGCGTTGCCGTGCAGCAGGTGGTGAATTCCGGCGCACTGACGCCGCTGCGCGAACAGTCCAATGTCGGCGCGCGCATCTTCCCGATGATCTTTTCGCCGCTGATCGATCTGGACCGCCAGGGTGATCTGGCGCCGGTGCCGGGCCTCGCCGAATCCTGGAAGCGCATCGACGACAAGACGGTCGAGCTGAAGCTGCGCCAGGGTGCCACCTTCCACAATGGCGACGAGGTGACGGCCGAGGATGTGGCCTTCAGCTTCGGCAAGGAGCGCATGTTCGGCGACAAGCCGCCGCGCCGCGCCGGCCAGGATGACAAGACCATCAAGTCCGATGACAGCAAGACGCTGTTCACCACCACCAACACCCAGGCCGGGCCGGAACTGCCGCCGGAAGTGCCGGCCATTGCGCGCCGCCTGTGGCCGTCGCTGGAGCGGGTCGAGGTGGTGGACAAGTACACCGTGCGTTTCGTGAATGCGGTGCCGGACGTCACCATGGAAGGCCGCCTCGCGCGCATGGGCTCGCAGATCATCTCCAAGCGCGCCTTCCTGGAAGCCAAGGACTGGATGAGCTGGGCGCGCAACCCGGTCAGCGCCGGCCCGTTCAAGATCAAGGAGTTCCGCCCGGACAACGTGCTGGTGCTGGAAGCGCACGATGCCTACTTCAACGGCAAGCCGACCGTGAAGGAAGTGCGCTACACCGTGGTGCCGGAAGTGCCGGGCCGGGTGAACGGCCTGCTGTCGGGCGAGTATGATTTCGCCAGCGACATCCCGCCGGACCAGATCGCGACCATTGAGGCGAACGACAAGTTCGAGGTTGTCGGCGGCCCGGTGCTGAACCACCGGCTGATCGTGTTCGACAAGAACCATCCGCAGCTGGCCGATCCGCGCATCCGCCAGGCGCTGACCCACGCCATGGACCGCCAGGCCATCGTCGAGGCGCTGTGGGGCGGCCGCACCAGCGTGCCGAAGGGCCTGCAGTGGGAATATTACGCCGATATGTTCCATGCCGACTGGTCGGTGCCGGAATATAATCCGGAACTGGCCAAGAAGCTGGTGAAGGAGAGCGGCTACAAGGGCGAGCCGATCCCGTTCCGCGTCACTAACAACTACTACACCAACCAGGTGCAGACGGCGCAGATCCTGACCGAGATGTGGCGCTCCGTGGGTCTCAATGTCGAGATCCAGATGAAGGAGAACTGGCAGCAGATCTTCGACCGCAACGAGCCGCGCGCGATCCGCGACTGGTCGAATTCCGCCCCGTTCAGCGATCCGGTCAGCTCCATCGTCAACCAGCACGGCCCGAACGGCCAGCAGCAGCAGGTCGGCGAATGGACCAATGAGGAGTTCAACAAGCTCTCGGGCGTGCTGGAAACCTCGACCAACCACGATGAGCGCCGCAAGGCCTTCCGCCGCATGCTGGAAATCGCCGAGCGCGAGGACCCGGCCTACACCGTCCTGCACCGCAATGTCGTGTTCTACGGCAAGCGCAAGGACATTGAGTGGAAATGGTCGCCGACCTTCGCGATGGACTTCCGGGCGGACAATATCCGCTACAAGAAGTAAGCGTGATGAGTACGCTCGACTTCGTCGGGCCGAATGGCGGCGCGGCGGCGGTGCGGGGCATGACCCCGGCCGCCGTCGCGGCGCGACCGGCCGGAACGACGACAGGCGGCGATCCGCTGGTGCGCATTGCCGGCCTGACCGTTGCCTTCGATGATGGCAAGCGCCATGTGCCGGTGCTGCACGGCATCGATCTTGAGGTCCGCCCCGGTGAGGCCATCGGCATTGTCGGCGAATCCGGTTGCGGCAAGTCGGTCACCTGGCTGGCGGTGCTGCGGCTGTTGGGCAAGAAGGCAAGGATCGGCGGCACGGTGTCGCTAGGCGGCACGCCGATTACCGATTTCTCCGACCGGGCGATGGCGCGCATCCGCGGCAAGCGCATCGCCATGATCTTTCAGGACCCGGCATCCTCGCTCAACCCGGTGCATCGCATCGGCCAGCAGCTCACCGAGGCGCTGGCACTGCATCGCGGGCTGAGCGGACAGGCCGCGAAGGCGGAGGCCGTTCGTCTGCTGGACCGGGTCCATATCCCCAATGCAGGCCAGCGGCTGAACGCCTATCCGCATGAACTGTCCGGTGGCATGAACCAGCGCGTGATGATCGCCATGGCGCTGGCCGGCGAGCCGGACCTGCTCGTTGCGGACGAACCGACCACGGCGCTGGACGCCACCATTCAGGCGCAGATTCTGGACCTGCTGCGCGAAATCCGCCGTGACAGCGGCATGGCGCTGGCGCTGATCTCGCACGATCTGGGCGTCATTGCCGATATCTGCGAGCGCGTCATGGTGATGTATGCCGGTCGTGTCGTCGAGGCGGCACCGACGAAGCAGCTCTTCGCCAGTCCCGGCCATCCCTATACGCGGGGCTTGCTGGCGGCACTGCCCGATCTCGATGCGCCGCAGCGTCGGCTGGAGGCGATTCCCGGCACCGTGCCGGAACCGGACAAGCTGCCCACGGGATGCAGCTTCCGTCCGCGCTGCGCCCATGCCGACGAAGGCTGCGGCGCCGAGGTGCCGGGCCTCGGTTTCATCGAAAAGACCCACCAGGTCGCCTGCCTGAAGGTGGACAGCCTATGAGCGATCTTCTGACCGTCGAAAACCTGACCCGCCATTTCCCGGTGCGTGTGCCGGGCGAGGGGCTGGGCGGGATGTTTGGCAAGCCAGCCACGCTGAAGGCGGTGGATGGCGTCTCCTTCTCCGTGGAATCAGGGCGCACGCTCGGCGTTGTCGGCGAATCCGGCTGCGGCAAGTCCACAACGGCAAAGCTGGTGCTGGGGCTGCTGCCGGCCACATCCGGCGCGGTGCGGTTCGAGGGCGGGCAGGTGCCGGCGAAGCGGAACAAACAATGGCGCGCGCTGCGCCAGCGCATGCAGATGGTCTATCAGGACCCGCTGGGCGCGCTGGACCGGCGGCTGCCGGTAGCGGCGCAGGTGATGGAGCCGCTGACCGTGTTCAAGATCGGCACCCCGGCGGAGCGGCGCGAGAAGGCGCGTGAGCTGATGGCCGCCGTCGGTCTGACGCCGCATCTGTTCGAGCGCTTCCCACACGAGCTGTCTGGCGGGCAGCGCCAGCGCGTGGTGCTGGCCCGGGCGCTGATTCTGGAGCCCAGCCTGCTGGTCTGTGACGAGCCGATCTCGGCGCTGGACGTCTCGATCCAGGCGCAGGTCATCAATCTGCTGCTCGACCTGCAGGAGCGGTTCAACGTCGCCTTCCTGTTCATCAGCCACGATCTGAAGGTGGTGCGACAGGTCAGCCACGAGGTGGCGGTGATGTATCTGGGCCGCATCGTGGAGCAGGGCGATCCCGAGGTGCTTTTTCAGGAGCCCGCGCATCCCTACACCCAGGCGCTGGTCTCGGCGATCCCGTCGCCCTGGCGGCGCGAGGGCTACCAGCGCATCGTGCTGGAAGGCGACCCGCCCAATCCGGTCAATGTGCCGTCGGGCTGCGCCTTTCATCCGCGCTGCCCGTATGCGACCTCCGCCTGCCGGGAGATCACGCCGCGCCTGGCCGATATCGGCGGCGGGCGCAAGGCGGCCTGCCACCTGCTTTCCCCCATCGGCACGGCATAAGGAGACGGTCCATGCTGCGCTATCTCGCCTCGCGCGGGGCGCGGGCCCTGATCACCATCTTCCTGGTGCTCAGCTTCGCCTTCGTCATCCTGCGCCTGTCCGGCGATCCCGCCCTGCTGATCCTGTCGCCCGACGCGCCGCCTGAAGCGCTGGAGGCGTTCCGCCAGGGCTGGGGGCTGGATGCCCCGTTGTGGAAACAGTATCTGGGCTATTTCGTGAATATTCTGGAGGGTAATCTCGGCCAGTCGATGCGCGATGGCCGCCCGGCCATCGATCTGGTGCTGGAGCGAATCCCGGCGACGCTGGCGATCACCCTGCCGGCCTTCGCGCTGAAGCTGCTGATCGGCATTCCCGCCGGCATCTTCGCGGCGCTGAACCGCAACTCGCTGATCGACCGGCTGGTGATGAGCCTGTCGGTCGCCGGCTATACCGTGCCCAGCTTCGTGCTGGGGCTGGTGCTGGTGCTGATCTTCGCGGTCAATCTCGGCTGGCTGCCCAGCGGCGGCTATACCAGCCCGATGCACGCCATCCTGCCGGCAGTGACGCTGGGCATGGGCGGTGCGGCGGTGCTGGCGCGCTTCACCCGCTCGGCGATGCTGGAGGTGCTGGGCCAGCCCTATATCCGCACGGCATCGGCCAAGGGGCTGGTGTGGCGACTGGTGGTCACCGGCCATGCGCTGCCGAACGCGGCGATCCCGACCGTCACCATCGTCGGCTTCATGGTCGGTAGCCTGATCGCCGGCGCCGTGGTGGTGGAGAGCGTGTTCTCCTGGCCCGGTGTCGGGCGGCTGCTGGTCTCCGCCGTCGCCAACCGCGACCTTGCCGTGGTGCAGGCGATCCTGCTGCTGGTCGCGGCCTGCATGGTGACCTCGAACCTGATCGTCGATGCGCTGTATGGCTGGATCGACCCGCGCCTGCGCTCAGGCCGCACCGTGAAGGCGGGAGGCTGATCATGGCAAGCATCGAAACCACGTCGCCCGCCGCCGAGGTGGCACCGGCCGAGCGCGGCAAGCTGTCCCGCTTTCTGGAGGCCTATCCGCCGCTGGTGCTGTTTGGCGGCGCCTGGATCGTCGCCATGCTGGCGGTGGCGCTGCTGGCCGATGTGCTGGCGCCCTATACCTTCAGCGCGCTGGACCTGAAAGCGCGGTTGGCGCCGCCGGTGTTCATGGGCGGCACATGGGCACATCCGCTGGGCACTGACGAGCTGGGCCGCGACGTGCTGTCCCGGCTGATCGTCTCGATCCGCATCAGCCTGCTGATCGCCTTTGCCAGCACCATCATCTCCGCCACACTCGGCGTGCTGCTGGGCTTCCTCGCCGCGCATTTCCGGGGCTGGGTGGAGCAGGTGGTGCTGACGCTGATCGACTTCCAGGCCTCCATGCCCTTCATGATCATCGCGCTGGCGGTGCTGGCCTTCTTCGGCAACACGCTGACGCTGTTCATCTGTCTGATGGGCTTCTATGGCTGGGAGCGCGCAGCCCGCATCGCGCGCGGCCTGACCATCGCCGCCAACGAGCAGGGCTATGCCGCCGCCGTGCGCGATATCGGCGCGTCGCCCCTGCGCGTCTATGGCGTGCATGTGCTGCCGAACATCGCCAGCACGCTGATCGTCAGCGTGACGCTGACCTTCCCGGAGGTGATCTTGCTGGAATCCGGCCTGTCCTTCCTGGGCCTCGGCGTGCAGCCGCCGATGACCAGCCTGGGCAACATGGTCGGCTATGGCCGCGAGTACCTGCAATCGGCGCCCTGGATTCTGCTGGCGCCCAGTGCTGTGATCGTCCTGACGACCTTCTCCATCAGTATGGTCGGCGACTGGCTGCGCGACCGTCTGGACCCGACCCTGCGTTGAACCTGAGGCAAACATGAGCAAGCGCAAGAATGTGCTGTTGATCGTCGTCGATCAGTGGCGTGGCGACACCCTGCCAATGCTGGGCCATCCCCTCATCAAGACCCCGAACATCGCGGCACTGGCGGCGGAGGGGGTGACCTTCGCCCGCCACTATACCCAGGCCGTGCCCTGCGGACCGGCGCGGGCCAGCCTGCTGACCGGCCTGTACATGATGAACCACCGGGCGGTGCAGAACACCATCCCGCTGGATGCGCGCCACACCAACGTTGCCAAGGAGGCGCGCAAGAAGGGCTATGACCCGGCCATCGTCGGCTACACCACCACCACGCCGGACCCGCGCGAGGCCGCGGCGGAAGATCCGCGCTTCAAGGTGCTGGGCGACCTGATGGATGGCTGGCGTCCGGTAGGCTCCTGGGGGCTGAAGATGGAGGCCTATTTCTCCTGGGTGGCGGCGAACGGCTACAAGCTGCCTGACAATCCCTGGGATATCTGGCTGCCGCAGGATCTGGCGCCGGGCGAGATCGGCGCCACCCGCAAGCCCAGCCGTATTCCGGCGGAGCTGTCGGACACGGTGTGGTTCACCGACCGCGGCCTCGACTATATCCGTGGCGCCAACAACAAGCCCTGGTTCCTGCATCTGGGCTATTGGCGCCCGCATCCGCCCTTCGCGGCGCCAGCGCCCTATCATAACATGTTCGACCCCGTCGACTGCCCACCGCCGGTCCGCGCCGCCAGCGTGGAGGAGGAGGCGAAGCAGCACCCGATGCTGCGCTTCTATCTGGAAAGCGTGAAGCGCAAGAGCTTCTTCGAGAATGGCGAGGGGCTTGGGGCGGACATGGACGAGGGCGAGCTGCGGCAGATGCGCGCCAGCTATTACGGGCTGATGGAGGAGATCGACGTCCATCTCGGCCGGGTGTTCCAGCATCTGAAGGACAGCGGCCAGTGGGACGATACGCTGATCATCCTGACCTGCGACCATGGCGAGCAGCTGGGCGACCATCACCTGCTGGGCAAGCTCGGCTATTTCGATGGCAGCTTCCACATCCCGATGATCGTGCGCGACCCGGATGCCAGCGCCAATGGCACGCGCGGCCAGATTGTCCGGCAGTTCACCGAATCGGTCGATCTGATGCCGACGGTGCTGGAGTGGATCGGCCAGGACTGCCCGCGCGCCTGCGACGGCCACTCGTTGCTGCCCTTCCTCCGCGATGGCGGCGCGCCGGACACCTGGCGGCGCGAGGTGCATTACGAGTTCGATTTCCGCAACGTCTTCTATTCCAAGCCGGAGGAACCGCTGGGCCTGACCATGGACCAGTGCGCGCTGGCCGTGGTGCAGGACGAAAGCTGGAAATATGTGCATTTCGCGGCGCTTCCGCCGCTGCTGTTCGACCTCCAGAACGATCCCGGCCAGTTCCACAACCTCGCCGAGGACCCGGCTCATGCGGCGGCCGTGCGGGATTATGCCCAGCGCATGCTGAACTGGCGGCTGACCCATGCCGAACGCACGCTGACCGGCTATGCGGCGACACCGGAAGGGCTGATGCTGCGGCTATAAGCCTCGCGCCCTTTCCGATGGCGGCAACTCCGCTATAACAAGGGCATGAGCGACAGGCTGAAGCGCACCCATCTGGATCAACTCGTCGGGGCGGAAGGAGCCGGCGCCCGCCGGGCAGCCCGGATGGAGGTGCTGGCGGCCCTGCTGTGGATTCCGGCGGCGGCCCTGCTTGCCATGGCGATTGACGGGCTGGTCTTCGCCACCGACGGGACGGATGATCTGCCCCTCTATCTGGCCGGCTTTCTGGCCATCGCCCTGCTGCGCGGCCTGCTGGTCATGCAGGCCACGCGGCTGGCGGATCGCTCTTCGCTGCGGGTGCAGGGCCGGCTGCGCGACGCACTGGCCAGCGCGCTGGCACGGCAATCGCCGTTCGATACCGGCCGCGTGGCGACGGGCCAGGCCGCCGCGACGCTGACCGACCATGTGGCGGCGCTCGGTCCCTGGCTGACGCGCTATCAGCCCTCCCGGCTGAAGGTGATGCTAGTGCCGGCCATCATCGCGCTGGCGGTGCTGCCGGTGTCCTGGGCGGCGTCTATCGCCTTGCTTCTGGCGGGGCCACTGATTCCGATCTTCATGGCGTTGATCGGCCAGCGGGTGCGGATCGCCAGCGAGCGGCAGCTCTCCGAACTGGGTACGATGAATGCCTATCTGCTGGACCGGCTGCAGGGGCTGACCACAATCCGTCTGCTGGGGGCGGGCGGTCAGGCGCTTGCCCGTCTGGAGCAGGCCGCGCAGGCCTTACGCATCGGCACCATGCGGGTGCTGCGGCTGGCCTTCCTGTCCTCGGCGGTGCTGGAGCTGTTTGCCGCCGTCGGCGTCGCGCTGGTCGCGGTCTATGTCGGCTTCAGCCTGCTGGGCTATCTGCAGTTCGGCGCCTATGATGCGCCGCTGACGCTGGCCGAGGGCCTGTTCATCCTGCTGCTGGCACCGGATTTCTTCCTGCCGATGCGGGAATTCGCGGCCAGCTATCACGACCGCGCCACCGCCGAGGCCGCCGGCAAGGCGATTGCCGGCATCCTGGAATCAGACGGGCCGGCGCTGCTGGGTGAGGGCGCGGCGGCGGTGCCCCTGAACGGTCCGGCACGCATCCGTCTGACCGGTGCGCGATTCGGCTATGACGGCACCCGCCCGGTGCTGGCAGGGCTCGACCTTGATATCCCGTCCGGCGAAAAGCTGGCGCTGGTCGGGCCCAGCGGGTCGGGCAAGTCCACGATTCTGGCACTCATCGCCGGATTGCTGCGCGCCGATGCCGGGAGCGTGGAGGTCGCCGGGCAGGCGCTGACCGACGAGACCGCCGATGGTTGGCGGGCGCGGCTGGCCTGGGTCGGGCAGCGGCCTTACTTCCTGCATGGCAGCCTGCGCCGGAACCTGACGCTGGGGCATCCGGACCGCTCTCCGGTAGAGATCGCTGACGCCTTGCAGCTTGCCTCGGCCGAGTCTGTGGTGGCGCGGCTGCCGCGTGGAGATGCCACCTTGCTGGGAGAAGCCGGGCAGGGCATCTCCGGCGGGGAGGGGCAAAGGCTGGCAGTCGCCCGTGCTGCGCTGCGCGGGGCGGACATTATCCTGGCCGATGAGCCGACGGCGCATCTGGATGCGGAAACCGCCGAGGCTGTTGCGGACGGGCTGTTCCGGCTGGCCGAGGGGCGCACGCTGATCCTTGCCACCCATGACGAGGCGCTGGCCGCGCGCTGCGACCGGATCGTGAGGCTGTATCCGTGAGGGCGCTGCGCGCGATATTGGGGCTGTTCTGGCGCAAGGACCGGCTGTGGTTCCTGATCGGCCTCGCGCTGGCCATCGTCAGCCTTGTCGCCGGTATCGGCCTGCTGGCGCTGGCCGGCTGGTTCATCGCCGCCACCGCGCTGGCCGGGGCGGCGGGGCTGGGCCTCGCCTTCAACTTCTTCAGCCCCAGCGCCGGCATCCGCTTTCTCGCCATCCTGCGCACCGCCGGGCGCTATGGCGAGCGGCTGGCGACGCATAAGGCGACACTCCGCTTCCTGGCGAATTTGCGGGTGACCGTGTTTGCCAATCTCCTGTCACGGGACTTTGCCCAGCTGGCGCAGATACGGGGTGGCGATTTCCTGCAGCGGCTGACCGGCGATATCGATTTGCTGGACGCGCTCTATCTGCGCCTTGCCGTGCCGCTGCTGACCGCGCTGACAGTTATTGTCGCCTTGGTCGGGCTGCTGTTGATGTTCGACCTGTGGCTGGCGCTGGGGGTCGGTGTCTTGCTGGGCCTGGCTGGCATCCTGTTGCCTGCGCTGCAGGGCTATGCGACCCGGCGTGCCGCGCGCCGTCTGAACGCGGGCGAGCGGGCCTTGCGCCTGCGCACGGTCGATCTGTCGCGCGGACAGGTGGAGCTGGCGATGGCCGGCAGGCTGGCGGCGCAGCGGGACGGCATCGCCAAAGCGCACGCCATGGCCGAATCGGCCGCGCTGGATATCAGCCGGCGGGAGAGTCTGGCGGGGGCCAGCCTGTTCGTCGCCGGGCAGTCGGCGCTGGCCTTCGCCCTGTGGCGCGGTGCCGTGCTGCTGCGCGATGGCGTGATCGATGGTGCGTTGCTGGCGATGATCCTGTTGCTGGTGCTGGGCGCGACAGAGGCACTCGGCCTGTTGCGGCGCGGCCTGCTCGAACTGGGGCGTACCATCCTGGCGGCCCGGCGCGTCGAACCCTATACGAGGGAGGGTGACCAGCAGCCGGTATCGTCCGGCCGGGTACCGGAAGGTTCGCTGCGGCTCGAAGGGCTGGCGTTCCGCTACGCGCCCGACCGCCGCCCGGTGCTGGAGGGCATCACGGCGGACATTCGCCCCGGCGAGATCGTGGCGCTGGTTGGCCCCAGCGGGTCGGGGAAATCGACGCTGCTGGGGCTGGTCGCCGGCATGCATGCGCCGAGCGCCGGGCGAATTCTGATCGGCGGGCAGCCGCTCGGCAGCCTCGTGGAGCCGGATTTACGGCGGACGGTCGGGCTTCTGGGACAGCGCACCGAGCTGTTCCGCGATTCCATTGCCGGCAATCTGCGGCTTGCCAGCCCGGAGGCCGATGAGTCGGCACTCTGGGATGCGCTGCGCCGCGCCGGGCTGGAAACGGCGGTGCGGCGCCTGCCGCAAGGGCTGGAAACCGTGCTGGGGGATGAAGGCAGTGGCCTTTCCGGCGGCGAACGGCGCCGGCTGGCGCTGGCCCGGCTGATCCTGACCGACCCGTCGATCTGGCTGCTGGACGAGCCGACCGAAGGGCTGGGCCGGCCAATGGCAGCCGCCGTTCTGGACGATATCCTTGCGGCGGCGGCCGGCAGGATCGTGCTGCTGGCAACCCACCGCCCGGAGGAGGCAGCCAAAGCCGGTCGTCTCCTGCGTCTCGATATGGCAAGCTGACAGGACGCTGACCGGTCAGGACAAAATGTCCCAGGGCGAAACGGTCGCATGGGCTTTCAGGGAAAAATCGTCCATGTAATCTGCAAAGCTACACAGATAGGTCCGCCATGGAATTTGATATCGTTGCGCTGTCTCGCCTGCAGTTCGCCATGACAGCGATGTACCATTTCCTGTTCGTCCCGCTGACGATCGGTCTGTCGATCCTCCTCGCCATCATGGAAACCGTCTATGTCATGACGGACCGGCCGATCTGGCGGCAGATGACGAAGTTCTGGGGCACCCTGTTCGGCATCAATTTCGTGCTCGGCGTGGCAACCGGTATCACCATGGAGTTTCAGTTCGGCATGAACTGGAGCTATTTCAGCCATTATGTCGGCGATGTGTTCGGCGCCCCGCTGGCCATCGAAGGGCTGATGGCCTTCTTCCTAGAGGCGACCTTCGTCGGGCTGTTCTTCTTCGGCTGGGAAAAGCTGTCGAAGCGACAGCACCTGATGTCCACCTGGGCAGTGGCCATCGGCTCCAATTTCTCGGCGCTGTGGATTCTGATCGCCAATGGCTGGATGCAGAATCCGGTGGGTGCTGCCTTCAATCCCGAGACCATGCGGATGGAGATCGTCAGCTTCTACGAGGTGCTGTTCAACGAGGTCGCGCAGGCGAAGTTCGTGCACACCGTCTCCGCCGGCTATGTCACAGCCTCGATATTTGTGCTGGGCGTCAGCGCGCTCTATTTGCTGCAGGGCCGGCATGTGGCACTGGCCAGGCGGTCGATGGCGGTGGCGGCCAGCTTTGGCCTCGCCTCGGCGCTGAGTGTCGTGGTGCTGGGCGACGAGAGCGGTTATGCCGCCACCCAGCACCAGCGCATGAAGCTTGCGGCGATGGAAGGGATGTGGCGGACCGAGCCGGCGCCGGCGGGTTTCACCATCATCGGCTTCCCGGACCAGGAAGCGCGCGAAACACATTACGCGATCCATGTGCCCTATGTGCTGGGCCTGATCTCCACCCGGTCGCTCACCCGCGAGGTGCCGGGCATCGAGGAGCTGGTGCAGGAATCCGAACGCCGCGTGCGCAGCGGTATCCTGGCCTATACCGCGCTGAACGAGATCCGCAGCAACCCGCCGGGCGAGACACATCCGGCGATTGCCGCGCAGTTCGAGGAGAATGGCCGCAATCTCGGCTATGCCTATCTGCTGAAACGCTATGTCGATGATCCGGCGGCGGCGACACCGGAGCAGATCGAACAGGCCGCCTGGGATACGGTGCCGGCGGTGTTCCCGCTGTTCTGGTCGTTCCGCATCATGGTCGGGCTGGGCTTTTTCTTCATCCTGCTGACGGCGACCTTCTTCTATCTCGCCACCAAGCATCAGCTGGAAAGACGGCGCTGGCTGCTGTGGGTTGCGGTCTATTCGATACCCTTGCCCTGGGTTGCCGCCGAACTCGGCTGGTTCGTCGCCGAATATGGCCGCCAGCCCTGGGTGATTGAGGGCATGCTGCCGACCGCCTATGCGGTCTCGCAGCTCGGCATCGGGCAGGTACTGTTCACGCTGGCAGGGTTCGTCCTGTTCTATTCCGTGCTCGCGGTGGTCGAGGTGATGCTGCTGGTGAAGTACATCCGCAAGGGACCGCAGCCTGACGGCCCGCTGGATGCCGAGGGCATGCAGCGCCGTCCCACACTCTCTCCCGTTCCGGCACCGGCGGAGTAAAGACCATGATCCTTCACGAATTCATCGACTATGACACGCTCAAGCTGATCT